>JAURYZ010000244.1 GCA_030653635.1 Coriobacteriia bacterium
GGTAGAAGGAGCACTTGCGGCACTGAACGTACTTCTCTTGGTAGTTGCCGCAAACGCGGCCCTCGCATAAGGTGCCGGCGACGATCCAGCAGGAGCGACCGGCCATCTGACCGCCATTGCTGCCGTCAAGACCGCCCTCGACTGCGGCGGGGCAGACGCCCGTACCGTTGACATTGTGTCCACCGGGCTGCCTGCCGCAGCCCTGGTATTCCCAGCAATTGAGTCGACCGTCAGTCATGCCCCTTGACGCCTTCCCTGCATATACGAGCCCAGATGCTGGCAGTGAAGCAAGATGCCTGCCATCGGCACACGCCACGGTGCCGGGCGGCTCGAAAGGAGTATGCTGTTCGGGTTCTAACCGGGGGCGTTTGCGAAGGGCTCCAATACTTGAATCCACTGAACCCCGCGACCTGGCCACACAAGGCCAAACTCATAGCTGCGTTCGCGACGCTCTATGTAGTTTGGGGTACCACCTACCTGGCAATTCGCATTGGTCTTGATGCCCAGTGGCCGCCAGCAGCGTTCGCGGGACTGCGGCTGCTGCCAGCTGGGCTCATACTCCTTGGGATCTCCCGCGTGCGGGGTGTCTCGATGCGAGTCAGCCGCCGCGACCTGCGCACGATCATCATGGTAGGCCTGCTCCTACTCGTGGGCGGTCAGTACGGAACCTATCTGGCCGAACAGTACATCGGCAGCGGACTCACGGCCCTCATCGTCGCGCTGCTCCCGCTGTGGATCGCAGGTGCCGAGTCCCTACTTCCTGACATGGAACGTCCGACGGCTCGCGGCTACCTCGGCCTCGTTCTCGGATTCGCCGGACTGGGCATCCTGTTGGCGCCCAGGATAGCGGGCATCTCGGGCAGCGGCACCGAACTTCTAGGTATCGGAATCGAGATACTTGCCACTTGGCTATGGACCACGGGGTCAATCGTGTCGAAGCGACGTCCGGTCAAGGCCGACGCGCTTGTCGCGACTGGCTACGAGATGCTTGCGGCCGGGGCCGCTCTCGTTCTCATCGCAACCGTGCGCGGCGAGTGGAGCCAGATATCGCTGACTCCGGCAGGCGTGGGCTCGCTTGTCTACCTCATCTTGATCGGGTCATGCGTCGCGTTCACCGCGTTCGTATGGCTGCTGCGACACGCGCCGGCGAGCAAGGTGATGACGTACGCATATGTGAACCCTGTGGTGGCGGTCTTCTTGGGATGGCTGGTACTCTCCGAGCCGATCGACGGCTGGATGATCGCCGGCATGGCGGTCATCGTCACGGGTGTCGCCCTCGCCACAAGTGCGCCGACGCGCCCGGGCCGACGCGGCACGATCGAGCATATCGCCGAGCCATCTGAGGTCTGATTTGACGCGGTCGTCTGGCCCTCAGACCTTCTCCACAGGCTCTCCATACTCGGTTCATGCTGCCTCCTTCCCCGCAGGCAATACTCGGTTCAAGCAAGCAGTGAGGAGGTGAACGCGATGACAGTCGTATGGATGACGGTATTCACGGTGCTCGTGTGGTCGGCCTACCGCACGCTCGCCACGAATCGCCACCCGGTACTCAACGTGCCGACGCCCACTGAGGGCGCATTGAACTTGGCGCACCGCCGTCTTATGCACGGAAAGATATCCGCCGATGAATACGACCGGATCGCGAACATTCTTCGCAGCTAGCAGGAGACGCCATACTCCATTACCTCCCTTCCCGCACGGAAAAGGGGCCCCGCCCAGGGGGCCCTTTTTCCGTTTGGCCTCGGGTATATGGTTGTGGGATGGAGGGCGCGCTGAAACGACAACACCGCAGCGACCGCGAAGACAATCCAATGGGGACCGCCCATCGGCGCAGCACCTATCCAATGGGCGACGTCGACTGGATCCGTTTCCATGCGGTAGCAGGCACCATTTACCGCATCTAGACCGCGCGAGCCACCATCCTTCCCGATGTGTTCACTAAGCTCGAGCTGTACGCGAGCGACGGCACGACGTTGCTCGCAAACCAGTACAACGGCTCAGGAAAGTACTTCTTCTCACGGATAGTCTGGACGGCCCTCTCTACTGGCACCTACTACCTCAAGGTGAGTGGGCCTCAGCTGATGGAAGGGAACTACGCACTGCAGGTCCTTGGGGCGGCGGGGCTGCGCTACGTACACGAGACGGTCACAGCTGACACCGGCGTCGACGGCGCATACCGCTCGGAGCATCACGACGGCCGTACTGGTCGGGGTACTTTGAGTCTGCCGCCTTCACTGATGCCACGTGGGTGGAAGTCGCGCTCGGCGAATCCGTCACAATCGATGCATCGCTGTTGGAGAAACCCACGTTGAGCGGTCAAGTGTGAACTCGGCGAGAGGCGTACTTGTCGGATGGAAAGTGACGATCGAGCAGATCAGTCCAGCGATAACCGTATATCCGACAGTTGAAACGGCCACGAATGCCGATGGGAAATGGACCGCTGCCGTGAACGGCCCGGGACAGTACCGGGTCAAGTTCACGAACATGAGCGGGACCTTCGTCTCTGAGTATTACGATAACGTGATCTTCACCGATCCTTCGGCAGCAACGCCGATCACCGTAGAGGACTACGGCACTCACCTGTCAGGGATCGATGCGGAACTCGATTTCGGAGGCGGCATCTGGGACTTCGTCACGCAGGGCGGTGTACCCGTTGGGGGTCTCTATCTTCGTGTCTGGCTCTTGATGGGTCGGCCTTCAGCCACGGAGCCTTCATCGCACGCGGCGACAATTCCCCCGCTGGGACGCGGGGGCGCGACACGCTACGACACGTCAGCGGTGGTACTGGCAATCCAGGACGCACTGGTCTGGCCGCCCGAATAGCCTCAAGCACATCCGTTTCCCATAGGCCCTGCAGCTGCAGGGCCTATTTCTTTGCGATTGAGGGTTACATGAGAGTTCTGTCGCGCCTCTGAACAGGCATTATATGGCGGTATCTCAATAACAAGTTGATACTTGCGCTATATATATGTTTCTACATATACTTGTCTTGTCATATATCCGAATTCGGGGGTTCGCGTGTCGCTCGACCACGCGATATTGGGCTTCTTGGCAGACGGTGACCTGTCGGGGTACGACATCAAGACCCGATGTGTCGACCGGGACGCCTCTCACTTCTGGACCGCCGATCAGGCGCAGGTCTACCGCACCTTGGACCGGCTGGAATCCGCCCGCCATCTAACCTCGAAGCAGAAGATTCAGACTGGCAAGCCGAACCGCAAGGTTTACAGGATCACGCAGGCCGGCCGCGTGCATCTGGACGACTGGCTGGCCACTTCGCACGCACTTCCCCCGTACCGAGACGCTTTCCTGATCCAGGTCTACTTCGGCTCTGAACTATCTGATGAGGCGCTGGCAGACGTTCTCGAGCGCACGCGCGTCCAAAGACAGACGCGCCTCAGCGCACTGCGAGAGCGTGCGACTTCGCATGCAATGGAAGTTGGCAGCAGCGCCAATCGACCCGCTCTCATGCACCGGATGACACTCGACGCCGCAATGGCCGCCGAGCGCGCCGCCATTGACTGGTTGGATGACTCGCTCGACACCCTCAGATCGCTGGCCACCGAATCTGGCTCACAGCGACAGCTCTTCCGTGAAGACCAAGCCTAGGAGGTCAGCGAGATGAGGATCATAGCCATCGACGCGAGTCTACGGCGTGGGGCCGTGAGTCGATCGGTCGAGACCGCAGCGCATGCGGCGGAAGCGGCGGGAGCCACGGTCGAGCGCATACGCCTCCATGACCTGGAAGTGCGCGACTGCACCGGCTGCAACATGTGTCGACTCACGGGCGCCTGCAAGATCCAAGATGCGTTGCCTGGCCTGGCGGAGCGCATCGCCGCAGCTGACGGGGTCATCTTCGGCACTCCGTCGTACTTCCGGCGCCCCGACGACGCCACACGAGCGGTACTCGACCGCATCTCCGGTTACTTTGCGAGCAACGGCCAGCTGCGACTCCCAGGGATGTGTGAGCGTCAGCTGCCATCGCATCCGACCGCCAGAGCGGCCAAACGCGCGGTGATCATCACGGCATGCAGTGCGCCCGAGCCACTGGCCACGTTCTTCGGATACACGACCGGCCCGGTCCGAGAGCTGCGGCGGGCACTCGAAAGCGGCGGGATCCGCACTATCGGCTCGCTGTCGGTCACCGCATCCTGGGGCCGCGAGCAGTTCGACGGCTGGGACCGCGACAAAGCAACCTCACTCGGACGAGTGCTGGCTGGGAAGATCTAGCGGGCAAGGAGCAGATCCATCACGCCATATCCGGGATCGACGACCCTGTTGGTAGATGACGCGCTCAACTCGTCGTAGGTGGTCGCCCCATTGGGCGCGATACCCGGACCGTACAGCACGAACGGAACCGGTTCACCCACATGGGTCTTGAGCGCTA
>JAURYZ010000249.1 GCA_030653635.1 Coriobacteriia bacterium
TCTCGCTAATCGGAGGAGGGCTCGTGCTGGCAGGCGGGTTGGCCGTGGCGCGCCTCGAGCGCCGACCCGAAGCGCGCGAGCCAGAGCCACTGGAACTCGCCGGCTTGGCAGGAGACGACGAGCCGGCGTTGTAGGGCGCTCGAGCACGAGACAGCTATACTCGAAGCACGCCCACACAGGAGGCCCACATGGACTCTTTGGCAAGACTCATCGACGCGGACGCGGTGCGACGACTGGTCGACCGAGACCCCACGCTGTTCTCATCAGACGTGGACCTGCGCCAGCCGATAATGCAGCGCCTCGGCTGGACCGACCTGGCCGAAAGGGCTGAAAGCCGCCTCACACTTGTAGAGAACCTCGCGGCCGCGGTCGCGCAGGAGGGTGCCACCGACGTAGTCCTTCTCGGAATGGGCGGCTCGTCGCTGGCGCCGCTTGTGATGGAGCGTGTGATCGGGAGCCCTCCGGGCGCGCCTACACTCCACGTGCTCGACACCACGTCGCCCACGGCAGTCACCGCGCTTCGGGATTCTCTGACCCGCAGCACCACGTACTTCATACTCTCCAGCAAGTCTGGAACAACCATCGAGCCTTTGTCGCTCTACGCAATCTTTCGCGCGTGGATGGAAGAGGAGATGGAGCGCCCCGCAGCAGGCAAGCACTTCATCGCCATCACCGACCCCGGATCGCCGCTAGAAGAGATGCGCGCCCGCGAGTTCATGCGTGTGGCGCTGTCCGCGCCGCCTACCGTTGGCGGCCGCTTCTCGGCCATGTCGGTATTCGGACTCGCGCCTGCTGCCATGTGCGGGATCGATGTGCGCAGAATGGTCGAGTTAGCGCGAGAGATGGAAGACTTTTGCCATGCCCCTGCCGAGGACAACCCCGCAGCCGCACTGGCGGCATGGATCGTCGATTCGCACGCGATGGGCAAAGACAAGCTGACCCTTGCCACCTCGCGGCGTTACGAGGCCTTCGGCCTTTGGGTCGAACAACTCGTCGCTGAGTCCACCGGCAAGCAGGGCACGGGCGTGATACCGGTCCTCGACTACGAGCCGACCACCCCGACCGGGTATGGCCAAGACAGAGCGCTTCTGGTCCTTCGCGAGTCGCAGGACACTGCACTGGCTCGATTTGCCGAGACCGCACGCGCCGAGGGCCATCCCGTGCACGAGCTTATGCTCGACGACCCCTTGGGAATCGGTGGGGAATTCGTTCGATGGGAACACGCGGTAGCGCTCGCCGGCCACCTGATGGGCATTAACCCCTTCGATGAGCCCAATGTGGCTAAAGCCAAGGCTGCCACGAATGCAGTTCTGGCCGGAACAGCCCATGTCCCACCCGCAAACGCGGACCTCAATGGAGTGTGGACAACGTATGTTGGCTCCCTGGAAGGCGCAGCCGCCCCGCATGACCTGCCGACCTCACTGGCTCCCCTGGTCGCTTCGATCCGGCCGGGCGATTATCTGGGCGTGCTGGCTTATCTGCCCACTGAGTCCCCTGCGGTCTCAGTGCTTAAGCACGCGCTCGAGAAACTGTCGTCGCGCCTCAAGGTGGCCGTGTGTTTCGAGACCGGGCCTCGGTATCTGCATTCGACGGGGCAGCTCCACAAGGGCGGTCCGGACAGTGGCGCGTTTCTTCTCATCACCACGCGCGAGCATGCGAATCTGGCCATTCCGGGCAGCACCTTCACCCTCGCACAGCTGTTCCGGGCCCAAGCGGAGGGTGATCTGGTCACACTGGCAGCCGCTGGTAGGCGCACGATGCGTCTCGATCTGCCCGGCAACGATCTGCACGCCATCAAAGCCGTCGCAGAGGCGTTCATCACTGCGCTGTCGTAGCTTCACGCCGCACGACTCGAAAAACCTGCCGTTCCTCGGCATAGGTGTCTGTTGTCGCGGCCTTCGAGGCAACGAAATGAGGTAGACGCCACCGGGACGTGTGGCGTCTACCTCGGGGTCCGGTCCCGACCCCTGGGACGTAGGGGCCGGGACCGGGATTCCAAAAAGCTCCAGGGGGTGGAGCTTTTTGTACTACTTGCCGCCGCCGAACACGCCGCCGACCTTGTCCAGGCCGAGCTCACGCTCGTAACGCTCATGGGCGGTACCGTGAATACGCATCCAGATCTCATCTAGGTTCTTGGGAAGCTGCCCATCGAGCTTGCTGACCACGATGATGGTCAGAAGGGCCGCCGGGAACGTGAAGAGTACCGGGAACGTGAGTGAAGCGAGGAACCCAACTACGCCTTGGTCCGCAGCGAACGCGGGAACCTTGAGCTGCTGTGAGATGTTCATAAAGATGATCGCGATCGAGCCGACCAGACCCACAAGCATACCCGAGATAGCTCCGCGCTCGGTTGTACCCTTCCACCAGATACCCGTGAGAAGCATCGGGACGAAGGCGGAAGCGCCGACGGCGAACGCCCAAGTGACCATCATCGCGATAAGCGCCGGGTAGGCGTTCTGCAGGCCGGTGTACGGGATAGCCCAACCAACGACCCACGCAAGCGATGCGAAGAAGATGACCGCGCCCTTGCCTACCGCAACGCGGTTGGCCTCGGTGGCGTTCGGGTTAATGTACTTCTCGTAGACGTCATGGCCAACGGCTGATGCCGATGCGATCAGCAGACCACCGATGGTGGAGAACATGGCCGCAAACGCTCCAGCCGCCACGATACCGAGCAACCACTCGCCGCCGAGGATCTGACCGATGGTCGGCATGAGCGCGTCGGACTTGACCAAGATGCCGTCGACGTAGGCGGCATTGGCCGGAGCCGTGCCGTTTGCGAACGCATCAAGGATTCGCGATCTAGCCGCAAGTCCTGCGATCGGCGCCATGATGTAGAAGGTACCGATGAAGATGAGGACCCAAAACGTCGAGCGTCGGGCTGCCGCACCTGAGGGGTTCGTGTAGTAGCGATTCAGGATGTGCGGAAGGCCTGCAGTACCAAGCACCAGCGCAAGCACCATCGAGAACTGATCGAACGTGTTGTAGCGATGCCCGGGCTCGCCGAAGATCATGTTGCGAGTATCGTGCAACTTGTTCTTCTGAGTGAGAAGAACGTTGACCTTGACTGTCTCGTCGCCTGCGGCAATCGCCTTTTCGACCTCTGCGAGGGACTCAGCGCTCATCGTAGCCTTTGCGTTGTCCAATGGCGCCTTGCCTGTCTTGGCATCTACCGCAGTGAGTTCCTTGACAGTCAATGTCTTGGTCGCAGTGAGTTTGGCCTCACTTGCGGTCTTGAGCTCAGCGGGGTAATTGAAGCCCTGGCCGAATGCGAATGCAACGACAAGGAACATCGCGAACCACAACCACCAGAACTGGAAGATCTGGTTCAGAGTGGTGCCCTTCATGCCGCCCATAGCGACATAAAACATCATGATCGCCGCGACGACCGTGACGCCGGATAGGTAAATCGGATCGACGCCCAAGAACAGCCCGTCAGCGCCGGCAGGGAAGAAGCCTCTGCCAACGAGAATCTTCCACGTGGTACCCGCGCCATACATCTGCGGAGCCATGTAGAAGATCGACACGAGCAGGGTAGCGACGACGGTAACGAGCCGAACGCGATCGGAGCCGAAGCGTCCGTAGGCGAAGTCGGCCACCGTGTACTCACCGAAACGGCGCAGAGCCGAAGCAATGAACAGTACGACGACCATGAAACCACCAGCGAAGCCGGCGGCATACCATACGCCGTCGAGACCCGATGCGTACACCGCACCGGCAACGCCGAGGAACGACGCGGCCGACAGGTAGTCGCCCGAGATCGCGGAGGCGTTCGAGAACGAACCGACCTTGCGACCGGCCAGATAGAAGTCTGCAGTGGTGCGGGTAAAGCGACGCGAGAAGATCGACAAAGCGATGGTGAAGAGTACCAGAGCGATAACGAGAATGATGGCTATGGTATTCACTGGCCCTCACCGCCTATGGACTTATTGGCAACCTCGTCCGCCATGTGCATGAGTGACTCGTCGAGCTTGTCTGCTTGCTTGGAATAGGTCCAAGCCATCGTCCATAGGAAAATGTAATACAGCAGGGAGACCACCAGGTAGTTCAGCGTAAAGCCGCCCCACACCGGCGTGGTGTACCAAGCCTCCCACCAGACCGATGACGCCGGGATGAACAGCGTCACGGCGAAGAAGATGGCTCCATAGGTGAAACTGAGCTTGCGCTGCTCGCGAAAGACCATATCGACGCTCTCGATCGTGTCGATGTGATCCCCGTGACGAATGAACGTCTGCGAAGTGCCGGCGCTCGTCGTGTCGGCTGGGCTTGTCATCTTCTCGCACCTCCTTCTTTCTACTCCCGGCCGGGCGTTACTACCCGGCGATTGTGGAATCCGGGCCCCGGAAGGGCCCCGATCATTTCTTTGCTAGTCGACCTTGACTACCATGACCGGGATCGGTGATCCCTTGACGACAGTCTCGGCCACGGAACCCAGCGCGATACGCTTGATGCCGGTTCGACCGGTATCGCCACACACGATCAAATCGGCGCCCCACTCAGCAGCAGTTGCGACGATGCGCTTGGCCACACCACCCTTGACGACCTCGACCTCACACTCGACGTCATTGCGCTCGCACATCGTCTTAGCGATGACGAGCCCCTTGATCGACGGGTGGACGCCTTCATAAACATCCTCGGAGATGACTTCCTCCGGGTACTCCAGTGCATCCATGCCGGTGTCGACGTAGATCGCCTTGAGTTTGGCGCCGAACGTCTTGGCGAGAATGACTGCGTATTCAGTTGCCGCGGTGGAGGGGGCAGACCCATCCGTGGGGACGAGGATCTTGCTGATGTCGTGACACACTTCGCCGACTTCAGAAAGCTTGACGTCCTCCGCAGCACCCTTGATACAGACCTTCATGCGTTTCACCTCCTCTGGAGGGGACACACGCGTCCCCAGATCCGCAGTACACACACAACGTACCGTCGCGGATATGGACGGGATATGAAGCTGACGTGGGCGGGAGCACTGCGTCGGCGGGCGGGCCAAAAGCGACGGTGTGCGGCAACAGGGCCTCTCGGCAACTCCCGAATGTGCCGTTGGCGGCCGCGATTCCGCCGTTGGCGGTGGCAAAACCTGAGAGTCGCCGCAGACCGGCTTCGGGTGCCTGCGGGCGAGCGGGGGCTAAGTGGTTTCGAGCGGCATGATTCGCGCCGCGACCTCGGAGTTTTGAGTGTTGATTGTGATGATCGCGACCGATGCTGGCAGCTGGCCTCGGGGATGCGACGCTGACCCGGGATTTAGTTCGAGGCGACCGTGCGATTCCCTGATCTGCGCGCGATGGGTATGCCCTGTGATGCATACCTTCGTGTCTTTCGGCAGCGCCTCGATGTGGAGGTTGGCCGGCTCATGCACCACGGCGAACCGAACGCCACCCAGCATAGGCGTCGCCTGCGACCGCACTGTGGAGCCGAGATGGCAGGAGTCCATGTTGCCCAGCACGGCCGTGAGCGGCGCCAGTGCCTCGAGTTCGAGCAGGACTTGTGCCGATCCGATGTCGCCAGCATGAATGAT
>JAURYZ010000252.1 GCA_030653635.1 Coriobacteriia bacterium
CGGGGAGAGACTCTCGCTGACACAATGGCTCGGAGCGGCCCTGGTGCTCGCTGGCGTGTTCATCGCGGAGCGCGCGGGACGACCCGCAGCCCAGCTCGCGCTGGTCTGAATCGACCGCGTCTCTCAGGCAAGCATCTGGAACGCGCTGGTCAGGTTGCGCATGAGTGCGACCAGTACGAAACCGGCCGGTTCGACCACGTAGCCCAAAGCACTCAGCCGCAGTGCGTCGCGCGGCGCAGTGCCGGTCGCAACAAGGGCTCGAAAAGACAGTGCTGCACCCAAGAACCATGCAACGATCTTGAGCTCCGGTGTTACGGCGAACAACTGAGGAAGCGCCCCGACTGCCCATGCCGAACGGATCGTTCCGGGCTCGCTCGTTGTCTCACTTGTGTTCGACAACAGCATCATCACGAGCCGGGCGACAACCCACATGACACTTACCGCTCCGGCCGCAAGGCCCTGCAACGGCTGTTGAGCGGGATGGATGATTTGGGCGATTGTTGCACCTGCGATGGTCGCGCCGAGTCCCACAGCCAAGATGAGTCTAGGTCCGGCTACGGGAGCGCCACCACGCGCGGCCGCGAGCAGCTTCCTCCAGGCGTTGAATAGGCGAAAGAGCAAGGTCTTCGGGTCGCTCGCAGTGGCGGTTCGGTTGGGTTCGCGTGGTACCATTGGAGTCATCAACCTTATCTTCCGAGGCGAAGCGCCATCCCTGTTCGTGAAGCATCATGACGGGCACACGATACGCTTCATCGGAAGTGTACTTCACCCCATCTAGGCGGAGGGCTCGGTGCGAGTTTCGGGTCGCCTTGCAACGATACTGAAGTTCATCGCGGCTGGACTGGCGGTGCTGCTTCTCGCCGTGCTCTCACTTAGCGTCTACCTGTATCGAGTGTCTTCGTCACTGCAGGATCTCAGCGAGCAGTCGCTGCTCACCTCCTCGGCCCAAACCAGCATCGTTTACGCCGCCGACGGCACTGAGATTGCTCAATGGCACGGCGAAGAGGACCGCACGGTTGTCCCTCTCAAGGAGATACCGAAGTCCCTGCGAGACGCCGTGGTCGCGATCGAGGACGAGCGCTTCTACACACATAATGGCGTGGACACTCAGGCGATCATCAGGGCGCTCAAGACCAACACCGCCAAAGGTTCTGTATCACAGGGCGGAAGCACGATCACACAGCAGCTGGTGAAACTCCTGTTCACCGATGGCGAAAGGACCATCTCTCGAAAGGTGAAAGAGGCGCTGCTCGCCTATGAACTTGAATCACGCACCGACAAGGACCAGGTGCTTGAGACCTACCTCAACACCGTGTATTTCGGGCGTGGTGCATACGGGGTCGAAAGCGCCGCTCAGCACTACTTTGGACGCTCTGTGTAGTCGCTGGATGTGGCGCAATCCGCGCTTCTGGCCGGAATCATCCGTTCGCCGGGCCGCTACTCGCCTGTGGATGCCCCCGAAGAAGCTGTGCGGCGGCGCGATGTCGTGCTTGGCAAGATGCAGGAACTCGGATTCCTCTCCAAGAGGGCTACGCTGGCAGCGAAGTCCGCTTCACTCGAGCTTGCGGCTCCGTCCAATGTCCCGGCAATCGCACCGTACTTCCTCGAGTATGTCAAACGGGAGGTCTCGGCCCAACTCGGGGACGAAGCCGTGTTCACCGGTGGGTTGCGGATATACACGAGCTTGGAGCCTGCGCTACAGCGGAATGCCGAGGCTGCAGGTAAGGCTATCCTCGGCGCGCAGACCGATCCCGAGTACTCCCTAGTGGCCATCGATCACGGTACGGGACGCGTTCTCGCACTGGTTGGTGGGCGTGACTTCGCCACACATCAGTTCGACCTAGCGACACAGGGACGCAGGCAGCCGGGCTCTGCGTTCAAGCCATTTGTGTTGGCGCGTGCTCTGGAGGAGGGTGTCAGCCCCGATCAGGCCTTCGATGCCTCACCCTATTCAGTGAAGGTCAAAGACGGCACGTGGACCGTGCGCAATTACGAGAACCAGTTCGCCGCGGGCAAGATGACGCTGAGGGCCGCCACTAACTGGTCGGTGAACTGTGTCTATGCACGACTAATAATGCAGGTTGGTCCCGAGGACGTTGTCCAGACCGCAAAGAAGATGGGGATCACCAGTCCGTTGGAGCCGAATCCCGCCATCGCGTTGGGGGGACTTTCGCAAGGCGTCTCACCGCTGGAAATGGCTTCTGCCTACGGCACCATAGCCAATCGCGGCGTTCGCATCCCGCCAACCGGGATCATCAAAATCACCGATGAGGCAGGCGAGCTACTCTACAAGCCCGAGCAAGGGGCAACGCAAGCGCTGCCCGAGCCGGTCGCCGTGCAAGAGGCCCTGATGCTGCACGACGTAGTCGAAACCGGCACCGCGATCGAGGCGCGCATTCCCGGAGTCTGGGCGGCCGGCAAGACGGGCACCACTCAGTCCTACCGCGATGCTTGGTTCATAGGCTATGCCGAGGAAATCTCGACGTCGGTATGGGTGGGCTATCGCGAGGGGCAGGTGGAGATGAACAACGTGCACGGAATAAAGGTCACGGGCGGCAGCTACCCGGCCCGCATATGGAAGGCGTTCATGCAGCCCTCGGTAGCGGTGAGGCGTGCACCGGCCGGTGTTGCTTCTGTCGCGGCCACGCAGGCACCTGCCGAGGATCTGCCTTCGGATGTGCAGGTAAGCATATGCCCGGATTCCATGCTGCGTGCGACCAAGCGCTGTCCGGCACCTGTCGACATCTATCTGGACCCCACGCGGATTCCGACACAAACATGCAACAGACACTAGGGGGGCGAGTGGATCACTACCGCACACTACAGGTCTCTCGGCACGCCGAGCCCGAAGTCATCGACAAGGCGTACCGCGCACTGTCGCTCAAGAATCATCCGGACGTGACGGTGTCGGGCAAACGCGACGCGGCGACTATCCGCATGCAGCGCATCAATCGAGCGTATGCCGTATTGGGCGATCCTGTGGCACGTCGTCGCTACGACGCAACGCTTGGTCCGGACTCCGGCCAGTCTGCATGGGACACGTTCATGTGCAAGGGATTAATCGGCATGTTCCTTGAGAAAGCAGCACCGCCCAGGAGCTAGGAGCTCCTGGGCGGTGCGTTCGACTCTCGATGTGCGCGTTCGTCTATTCAGCGAGCTTGTTTCCGACCGCGCGCAGGATGGCCGGGTACGAGACTGCTCCGTCGTAGACAGGCATGCCGCCTATGACGGTCACAGGGTAGAGCAGCCCGCGATTCTCTATCTCTTCGATGATCTTGCTGTGGTTCGCTTGCACATCAACATCTTGGACATCGCGATACAAGATGTCAGCCGAATCGCCGAAACGCTGCGCCATTTCCTGACGGATGATGGCCGTGATCTCCTCCGGAGACCAAGAAGGTCCTCAACCGCCGCTGGAGCATGCGGTTTGAGAGGGGAGGTCGAACACCTCTACGGTGATTGTAGTGTTTTCCATCATGCTCCTTCTTTACGACAATCGTACGGCGCCGCCGGCACATACGCGAACGCACACACCGCAGCCACGGCATAGATCTTCGATCAGTGTATATCCGTTTGCTCCCGGATAGGGGCCGCCTTCGAGAGGCTGTATCGCACCTGTCGGGCATACGCGCCGGGACGGACATCCGGGCGACCGGTCACAGGTCGAGTTGTCGATCATGATCTGCATCGTCACATCCTGTTCTCGAATCCTCACGCTTTCATGAAGGACTATACCCCATGGGGTATACGGATACAACCCTGAACTCTAGTTAACGAGGGGCTACCTTGGTA
>JAURYZ010000137.1 GCA_030653635.1 Coriobacteriia bacterium
CGCGGTCATGACCGGCTACGCCAATGTGGCCGATTCGACCGATCCCGAGCCCAACAGCGGTACCGGTGGAGTTCCGCCCACTGACGGCAATGCGCTTCTGCGCATGAACAGCCGCGGTGTGTGCGAGAGCTGCCACAACAAGTAGGGAGTCGAATGCGCTTGGTGCGGCTATACCGTACCGAGGGGGAAGGCCGGACGCAGTCCGGCCTTCCCCGCGCTACGGCGTTCTCTAGACCTGGTCTTGCCTTCGCGGTGTGGGCGATTGTGGTTCTCGCGACTTCGCTGCGTTTCGTCATGGATACGGCATCGGTCGGCCGGTTCGACGCTTCCGCGGTCGTCGGCGTGTCTGCGATCCTGTCCGGCGCGCTCGTCGCGGCCGTTCACTGGCCTAGCCGCTCAAGGAGCGCTTCGGGTCACCGGACCCCCATGACCTCGATGCTGCTTATGACGATCGCATCGGGACTCGCTCAGGCCGGACTGCCTCTGCTCGTCTTTGCGAACCGTCACAGCGATGCTCCTCCGGGCTCGGTGGTTGCGTTTTGGACCACGGCCTTCGTGGGAGTCGCGCTCGTGTGCTTTGGCGCTGTGCGCGGCCGCGATCGGCTCTTGCGCCTTACAGCAGCTCTCTTGCTGTTGGTCTCGATGGCAGGCGTACTTGCGAACTGGGAGAGACCCAGCTCGTTCTCCTTACTCGTGCGATACACCGGACCGCAGGTCTACATGGCCTTCGCTGCGCTGGCTTGGGTGGCGCTCCTCTCCTACCTAGCCGCGCGCGTCGAGCGCCTTGGCTGGGCCGCGAGTGCGCTGCCGATCGCGATCGGTTCCGGAGTGGCCGGTGCGGTGCTGCTCATTGGATCCACCCCGGGGCTTTCCGCGCTTTTGTCGCCTATCATCCTGCTCTCGGCAGGAGCGTCCGCGGTGTTGTACTTGATGGTGCTATCGGTGGCCCCCGGTCGGGGCGCCCTCATAGCAGGCACCGCCATCGCTGCCGCTCCTGCCGCGATCACACTACTGACGATCCTCGAATCTGCAGTAGGCGTTCTTGGTCCGCGCCCAATTCTTGTCGCTCCCGTCTTGGCGGCGAGCGCGGTCGGTGCGTGCGCCATCGCCATCGCGCTGGTGGACTCCTCGCGTAAGCGAGTCGTGCCCCCCGGGCGCCTGGCACTGGGACTCTCGTTGGCCGCTGTGTTGGCCGCAACCGGTGGCCTTATCGCGCCCGCCCTCGGCGTTGCCGTACGAGGCGGACTGAGCAACGGTGAGGTGTTCGCTGCGGATTTCACGATGGCTGGCTTTGAGACCGTGGCCGGCTGGCTGGCGTTCACAATGGCTCTCATTGTCTTGATATCGGTGCGTTCCGGGCTTGGACGATGGCGCGCTGTGGGCATTCTCGGGGCACTCGTCGTGCTTGCGATGGCGTGGACGGTGCTCCAACCGATGCCTTTGCACACCTGGGTCACATGGATTCCGCCGGAGGTTCAGCAAGACTACGGCACGGAGTTCGCATCAATCGTGTTCACGCCGCTTTCCTCGGCGTGGCAGTTGATTGGTTTGTCTCTATCTGCGCTTGCCGCAGGGCTGGGCGCATGGTCGGTGTGGCTACTGCCCGAAGCTGTGGATGCGGCTTTGGTTCCTGTCTCGGAAGGACGCTCATGAGATCGCTTCGAATAGCGCTCGCACTCGTGCTCTTGATAGCGCTTCCGCTGTCGGCGGGATGTCGTGCCAAGACCGTGACGGTCAAAAGCGGCGAGATCGTGTTATGCACCGAGGGCGAAATCGTCTCGGACACCACAGAGGAACTGCAGGTCCCAGCCGACGAAGTGGGAGAGCACTCGGTTCGCACCAGAGTCGTGACGTGCGACCTGCACACGAAGCTCGCGAAGCTCTACGCGGACGCACAGGCTGCGCTCGATGCAGGCGACTCCGCGGGAGCCGCAGCGGCGCTGACGGCGATACTCAAGCTCGACGTCACGTATCGCAAGGCGGGCACTCAGCTGGCCGAGATCAAGGCGGGCAAGATTCCCGCATCTGACGGGACACAGCCGACCGGCCCCGGCCCGGGCGGGCAGGATCCGGGGACCCCGGGCGACGATCAGCCGACAGGCCCCGTACTGGTTCTTGCCTCATACACTCCGGATTCTGTGGCCGGGCTTGTCGGCCAGGGCATAATCGCTGATCCGTTCACCCTGACGCGAGATTATCTGCCGGGTACGCCCGGAACACTGCTTAAGGCCGTCATCGTGGCTGAGCAGTTCAAGGATGCTGCGGGAGCCAAGGCCGCGCTTGATGGCGTGATCAAAGCTTCGTATCCGGACAAGTCGGCGACGCTGAGCGTTGGTGGACGCAGCGCATATTACGGCCAAAGCGGCCGGGTCGTTGCTGTTGCTTTTGTCGAGGGTGCGGTGCTCGTGGTCATCGAGGGCGCGGCCACCGGAGATGACGGCTCCACCATAAAGGCCAAGATCGTCGAGGTCGCCGGCCTCATAGGGAAGTGACGAGCTCCGTGAAACCGAATCGCCTCCACAAGCTCATCTCTGTCGTTCTGTCGGCCAGCATGATGCTTGCCGGGCTGACCGTAGCGCCGAGAATCGCCCTCGCCGTGCCCGTAGATGGCGGCACGGTGACAAGCGACCTTCGCTGCGTGACCTTTGTCAGTTCGACCACAGGATTTGCTGCAGGGGCCGCCGGCGTCATCCTCAAGACGACCAACGCGGGTGCGTCGTGGCGTACCGTCCGTTCCGGTGATACCTACGACTTCCGTGGCATCTCCTTCGCAGATGCGAACAACGGCTGGGCGATCACGCTGTACGGCGAGGTCGTTCGCACCACCAACGCCGGCGAGAGCTGGTCATTGGTGACCTCCGACGCGGGGGGCGCCTCGTATGCTGTCGAGCGTTTCTATGACATCGACTTTTGGAATAGCACCTCAGGCTTTGCCGTCGGCGGCGCGCAAGGCACTCCGCCGCTGGTCGCGCAGACCACGAACGCCGGTTCGTTCTGGAGTGTCTCACTAGACTCACTCCTCGGCTCGTATGCTCCGCCTGAGACTCAGCCGCCATTCCCGCGCGACGGGCTCGGGTACGCGTACGGCATGGACGTGCGCTCCTCGGCAAAGGCATGGGTGGCTGGGCAGGACGTGTTCAAGACCCCTACCTTGTCCGTTATCTGGGTGTGGAACGGCACTTCGTGGACACAGCAGTCGGTCGCTGGCACCGGAAGGCTTCTGGATATCGCTTTCGGATCGGACACCTCTGGTATCGCCGTGGGTGACACCGGAGTGGCCCGCTACACCCTTAATGGGGGCACAAGCTGGATCGCCGCCACGACCGGCGTCACGACTGAGCTATCTGGGGTCGGTATGACTTCGACCGGCTCCGGTTGGGCGGTGGGTCAGTCCGGACGCATCCTTCGCACCACTAACTACGGAGCAACGTGGGCGTCTCAGACCTCCGGTACCGGCTCATATCTCGAGGATATTGCGGTGCTCGACTCGACGACGGCCGTGGCTGTCGGGCGCGGGGGCACCATACTGCGCACAGTCGACGGCAGCACGTGGAAGGCCCCCATCTCCTTCCCGGTCGTGTCGTGGGTCGAATCGCCGTCGCATCCTGTTGGTGAGTGGAACTCGAGTACTTCGGCAAACATCCTGTGGTCGGCCACTGGTGACATCGACGGCTACGGATTCGAGTTCGACCAATCCCCAACGACCACGCCGACCGTTCTTAACACTACCGCCACCTCGCGCATAGGTACCGCCACCGCAAGCGGCGCGTGGTATGCGCACGTGGCCGCGCATGACACATTGGGTCGATGGAGCGCGCCTAAACACCGACAGGTGCTGGTGGACATCGACAAACCGGTGGCGACCGATGATGTGAACCCAGCGGGCTATTCTTCGGCGGCCACCGTCACGATATCGGCGACCGACGCGCACTCCGGTGTGGCCAGCATCGCGTATTCGGTCAACGGCGTTGCTCAAGCGCCCGTGGCCGCCTCGGTTGCGAGCGTCCCGTTCCCCTCGGTCGGTGAATACACGCTCACCTACACGGCCACTGACAACGCCGGCAACGTGAGCCTGTATGGCAGTGCCACCGTGTACGTGAGACCTCCGGCGGTACCGGTGATGACCGGTCTTTCCTCGGCAAGCCACCCCTTGGGGCAGTGGGGCAGCTCGTCCACGGTGTCGCTTGCGTGGAACGCGACCGGGACCGGCGTGAGCGGCTACGGCTTCGTGTTCGACCAGGCGCCGACGACGGCGGTGTCGACTCAGACCACGACGGCGACCTCGGGAGTCGGAACGGCCACGGGTAGCGGCACATGGTACGCGCATGTGGCGGCTTGGGATTCTTATGGCCAGTTGAGCGCTACGAGACACCTCCAGGTGCTTGTGGACATGGCCCGGCCTCTTGTGACCGACGATGTCGACCCGGCAGGATACGAGGGTTCGGCGACCATCAATCTCAATGCGACCGATGTGCACTCCGGGGTCGCGTCGATCAGCTACTCCGTGAGCGGGGGAGCCACGACGACCGTGGCCGGCGCCTCAGCCTCGATTACTCGCTCGACTCCCGGCACATACACCGTGAGCTACATCGCATCCGATACCGCCGGCAACGCGAGCGTTCTCGCCAGCGCGATCGTGTACGTCCGCGCACTGCCGCCTGCGGCTCCTGTTGTCACGGCGCTTTCTTCGGCGACTCATCCTGTCGGTACCTGGGTCTCTGCGCTGGGGGTCACGCTCGCATGGAGCGCCACAGGAACAGGGATCAGCGGCTATGGACTGGCGTTCGACCAAAGCGCCCCAACGAGCGTTCTGGTGCAGACAACTACCGCCACGTCAGGCACGGGCACGGCCACAGGCAGCGGCGCATGGTACGCGCATGTCGCGGCCGTGGACTCCTTTGCACAGTGGAGTGCGACCCGTCACCTTCAGGTGCTGGTGGACACTACCAGACCGCTCGTTACCGACGATGTGGATCCAGCTGGCTACGTTTCGTCGGCACTAGTGACCCTTTCGGCCACCGACGCGCACTCGGGCGTCGCGCGCAT
>JAURYZ010000254.1 GCA_030653635.1 Coriobacteriia bacterium
GGCAAGTGAGCCTAGGGAATGCAGAGCGTCGAACACCTCATCGGGCACGAGGGCGTCAATTGAGGCCAGGAAGCGTTGGGTCGCTTTCGCGTCAAAGCGCGGAATGTGTCGCCCTAGGTAATCGCGGCCGTGCTTTGCGGCTAGCACATCTTTGCGCGTGACGATGCCTAAGATGCGCTCCTTTTCCATCACTGGGACGCGGCCTATGCCAGCCGTGGCGAGCAGGTGCTCCAGCGCCTGCAGCTCGATGTCAGCGGTGACCGTGACGGGCTCTCTGTCCATGAAACCTCGTACCGGCGCGTGGTCCAAGCCGTGCCGAACCGCCTTGTCGACGTCTTTGCGCGTCACGATGCCCACGAGCAGATCGGCGTCGGTCACCGGCAGGCCTCCATGGCCCCAGCGCGACATCCGCTCCCCTGCCTCGCGCATGGTGTCGTCGGGCCCGATGGTCCGAACGGTCTTGGACATGATGTCGGCGGCTCTGAGCGGAGAGTGAACGGCCACTGCCAAAGCCTCGCGCAGCTGCAGCAGGGCCTCAGGTATGCCCAGCTCACGAAAGCCCGCAGAAGCGGCCTGAGCGTGCCCTCCGCCGCCCATTGCGGTCATCACCGCACCCACATCGACCTCGTGCATGCGGGAACGTGCGACCATCTGCAGGCGCTGAGGCATCTGGACGACCGCGATGGCAACCTTAAAACCCATGTCCTCGACGATGTAGTGCGTCAGCACGCTCGCCGAATCGACGTACTCGTCACTAGTGGCCGTGCACACAGCGATCTGCTGACCGTTGACGTCCCAGACCTGCAACGAGGCTGTCAGCTGCTCCAAGAGCGCGTGCTGCTCGGCATCGAGCGTGCGGGATAGGAACTGGTTGAGTACCTCCATGTCCGCACCGGCTGCCATGAGAAACGCCGCCGCGTCGGCATCGTAAGCGGTGGCTCCCGGATACGTCAGCGAACCCGTGTCCTCATGTATGCCCAAGAGAAACAGGCTCGCCTCAAGCGGAGTGAGTGCGATGTTCCGAGAACGAATCTCGTGAACCAGGATTGAGGTCGTGGAGCCGACATCTTGCGAGCGATCATCCACGCCCGTGAGATCGCCTTGGGCGGGCGGATGATGGTCATAGACGATGACCTCGACATCAGGTGACAAGGCCACATCCCGGAACTCGCTGATGCGATTGGCGTCGCGCGTGTCGACCATGATCAGGCGCGTGACCAAGGATAGGTCCAGGCCGCGAAGTTCCACAAACTCAAGGAAGTCCTGGTGCAGATTGTGAAACGCCCGCACATTCGCATTCTGTGAGCCGATGAACACTCCCTTGGCACCCGCGAAGAGTTTCGTGGCAGCGACCGTGGCCGCGTACGCATCGAAATCGGGATTCGCATGTCCCACGACCAGCTGCACGACGACCCACTTCCTTTACAGCGCGTGAAACAAGGCGGGCGGCTTCACCCGGTGCGAACCTATGTGTACCGAGGCCAACAGGCGCTCCTCGGCAGAATCGAGCAGATCTTCGCTAGCGGCATATATCATTGCCAGGCGGTCCCCGAGCGCCACGGAATCGCCAACACGAACATCTAGCACGAGCCCTGCGCCCGGGTCGATCGTGTCGTCTTTGGTGGCGCGACCCGCGCCCATGAGCATCGCGGCGCGACCAACGCCTTCCGTGTCAAAACCGGTGACGAATCCTGCGGACGTGCACAAGACCGCGCGGCGGCAACGCGCGAGCGGTAGAAGCGATGTGTCATCGACCACACCCGGGTCTCCGCCCTGAGCGGCGATCCACGCGCGCATGGTCTCAAGCGCCGCGCCTGACGTGATCGCGGCTGTCAAAAGCCTTCGAGCGGCAGCTTCATCGGCCGCGACTCGACCAAGAACGAGCATCTTGGAGCCGAATACGTAACAAAGCTCCGTTAGAGCAGCCGGCCCGTCTCCCCTGAGAGTCTCGATGGCTTCAACGACCTCGAGTGAGTTGCCAACGGCCATGCCGAGCGGCTGATCCATGTCGCTCATGATGCACACGACATCGCGCCCGAGCGCATGGCCCACACGAGTGAGCTCGCTTGCCAGCTCGCTGGCCTGCTCGCGCGTCTTCATAAACGCGCCCGACCCGACCTTCACATCCAACACAATCGCATCGGCGCCGCCAGCGATCTTTTTAGAGATGATGCTGCCCACGATGAGCGGGATGCTGGGAACCGTGGCCGTGACATCGCGCAGCGCGTACATCTTCTTGTCCGCAGGGTCGATGTCGGCGGACTGGGCCATAACCGCGACGCCGACGTCGCGCACAGTAGCCAAGAATTGCTCGGGTGTAAGGGAAATGTGCATTCCGGGAATCGACTCGAGCTTGTCGAGCGTGCCGCCCGTGTGACCCAGGCCGCGGCCAGACATCTTAGCGACAGGCACGCCGCAGGCAGCGACCAATGGAGCTAAAACGAGCGTTGTGGTGTCAGCCACGCCGCCGGTGGAGTGCTTGTCGACCTTGATTCCAGGTATCGAGGACAGATCGAGCACCTCTCCGGAGCGCACCATGGCGTCTGTGAGCCACACGGTCTCCTCGGCATCCAGACCGTTGAGGTATGCGGCCATGAGCCAAGCGGACATCTGGTACTCGGGCATCTCACCTGCCGAGTAGCCCAGAACGATCCGGTCCATCTGCTCGACGGTGTGCTTGAGACCATCGCGTTTGTGTTCGATGAGTTCTTCGAAGGTCATCGCGTTCATTTGGGGCCTTTCGTGCCTAGCCGACACGGACATCGGACAGAAACGAGGTGCCCTCGCCGCAGCGGCCCGCCATTCCATAGAAGTCCAGCACAGTCTCGCCGATGTCTGAGAAGGTCTCGCGGATGCCGAGTGGATGGCCTTTCGAAACGCCCTTCATGTACGCGATGAGCGGCGTATACTCCCGACTGTGGTCGGTGGACTCCGTCGTCGGATCACAGCCGTGATCGGCGGTGAGGATAAACAGGTCGCCGGGAAGCATGGCGTCGAGCAACTCCGGTATTCGGGCGTCTACCTGCTCGAGCCCGGCTGCGTAGCCAGCGTAGTCGTTGCGGTGGCCCCAGATCATGTCAAAGTCGACCAGGTTCGCGAAGACGAAGCCGTTGTCGGATTCATCACGCACGCGGGCCAAAAGGTTGTCGAAGCCATGCATGTTGTTCTCGGAGTGAGGCGACTCGCAGATACCGCGCCATGCGAAGATCTCGCCTATCTTGCCGATGCCGTAGCTGGCATGCCCACCCTCGGCGAGTCGGTCGAGCACTGTGGGTTCAAACGGCTCCACAGCGTAATCGCGGCGCCTGTGCGTCCGCACGTATGCGCCTGTCTCATCCGGACCCGTGAACGGACGCGCGATCACGCGTCCGACCCCGTGCTCGCCTACCAGCATCTTGCGAGCCATGGTGCATATCTCATAGAGACGATCGATGCTGATGACATCCTCATGCACGGCAATCTGGAACACAGAGTCGGCGCTCGTGTAGATGATCGGCTTGCCGGTCGCGACGTGTTCGTCGCCGAGCTCTTGGATGATAACCGTGCCAGAGGCCGGGTAGTTGCCCAACCAGCCCAAGCCCGTGAGACGCGTGAACTCATCCATGACCTCAGGCGGAAAGCCATCCGGGTACGTGGGAAACGCAGTCATGAGCTTGAGGCCCATCATCTCCCAGTGCCCGGTAGTGGTGTCCTTGCCAGCCGAAGCCTCGAGGTTCTTGCCCCAGCAGGCGATTGGGTTGTCGACGGGCGGTACGCCGAGGATATCGGTGATGTTGCCCAGCCCCATGGCTCCCAGGTGCGGCATCGAGACGCCGCCCACGGCCGAGGCTGTATGCGAGATGGTGTTAGTCCCCTCGTCGCCATAAAGATCAGCATCCGGAAGCGCACCAACACCAACACTGTCAAGAACGAGAACAATTGCTCGCGGCTGTCTGCCAGACATCTCTAAAACACCACCCTGTCTATTTCCTCCAGGGAAGTAATACCCGCGGCGACCTTGTCCAACGCATCACAGCGCATCGGAATCATGCCGTTGGTAAGCGCGATCTCGCGCAGGCGCTCCGCAGGTGCGTGTTCGAGGAAAGCTACCGTGATCTCCTCGTCGACCGGCATGATCTCGTACACACCGATACGCCCTTTGTAGCCGGACTGGCCGCACAACTCGCATCCGTTGGGGCCGAAGATCGTTATCTTCTTGGCTTGGGTCGGTGTGAACCCGGCAGCCAGCAACCGCGAACCGGGAACCTTGAGCTCCTGCTTGCAATGCACGCATAGCTTGCGAACGAGACGCTGCGCAATCACGCCGATCAGGCTAGAGGATGTGACGTAGGGCGGAACACCCATGTCGTTCAGTCGCGTCAGCGCACTCGGAGCATCATTGGTGTGAATCGACGAAAGGACCATATGGCCCGTAAGGGCCGCTCGCACGGCAATTTCGGCGGTCTCCGGGTCACGGATCTCGCCGACCATGACCACATCGGGATCGGAACGCAGTATCGTGCGCAGGCCGGCTGCAAAGGTCAATCCGATCTTGGGGTTGATAGCCATCTGCGTGATGCCGGCCATCTGATACTCGATCGGGTCCTCGACGGTGATGATCTTGGCAGTGGTTTGATTCAAGAGCTGCAGGGCACCGTACATCGTCGTCGACTTGCCCGAGCCCGTCGGACCGGAGATGAACAAAGCGCCGAAGGGCTTGGTGATCATGCGCTTCAGCGATTTCAGAGCCTCATCGCTCAGGCCAATATCCTCGATCGAGCGAAACGTGAGTTCACTGTTGAGGATACGCAGGGTCAGCGCTTCGCCGTTGGGGGTGGGCAGGCTGGCGACTCGGATATCGACCGGACGATCGTCGACCCTCAGCGCGATTCGGCCGTCCTGTGGTCTCCTGCGCTCGGCAATATCCATCTCGGCCATGATCTTGATGCGGCTGATCACGCCCGGCTTGGCCGCCATGGGCAACTCCATGATCTCGTTTAGCACGCCGTCGATTCTGTATCGCACAACAAAGCGCTTCGAGCCCGGCTCGATGTGGATGTCACTCGCCTCGGCGCGCACGGCCTCGCGGATAAGCTGGTTGACCAACCGCACGATCGGTACATCTTCGCCGCCGATGGGAGCCAATGTGTCAGCTACGTCGGTCGAAAGCTCCTCGACGGACTCAACGATGTCCTGAAAGGCATCCGATGAGGTGATGAACTTGTCGATGGCATGTCGAAGCTGGGATGCGGCCACAACGACCGGTTGCACCCGCATTCCGGTGCGCATCTCCACATCGTCTACCGCTTCGATATCAAGTGGGTTGACCATCGCGAGCAAGACCTTACCCTGAGCAAAGCCTATGGGCAGGATCGAACGCTGCCTGGCCATCCGCTCAGGAATGAGCGCTGTTGCGGCGTGATCGACGGGGTAGGTGGTAAGGATCACGTGCTCGTAGCCCTTCTGGCCAGCGAGAGCTGCGGCCAGTTGATCCTCGGTGACTATGAGCTGTCGAACGAGCACCTCGCCCAGTTTGCCGCCATCACGTGCCTGCGCGGCCAGGGCGTCGCTCAGATCGTCTGCAGTGATAAGCCCTGATTCCACCAGAAGGTCACCGAGGCGTTCTCGGGAGTAATCCACGTGATGCTCCTGCCTTCGCTGTGAATGTTGGCAAACAGTCCAGAAGTCTCCTTAAGCCCTTCTGCGAAGCGAGCCCAGGAGCCATTCCCCAATCAAATAGATGGCGACTGAGACAGCGAAGTCCACACTGAACTCGCCACCGTATGGGGTCTTGATGGAGGTGATGCCCACAGGGATCTTCGCCAAACCAGCGATGTTGAGAACCGCCTGGCCCCAAGCCTGACCGGATAATGCCCCGAAAAAGCCAATCACCAAAGCAGCGGTCATCAGAACAGCAAGTACGATGAGCAGATCCATGAGTACGAGCAGAAGCGTGCGAGCGGGCTTGGCTGCCACATGTACCTCCCGTGTGCTGGTATTTCTCTATCGGCATTATGGGGGTACGAGAGTTTCGGCGCCACCGAGGGCGGTACCGACAGGCGACCGAAAGCGGCTAGCGAAGCGAGTCAGAGATGATTCGACCGATCATCTTCTCAGCCACTTCCGAACCCGACAGTTGCGGTCCGGCGACCATGGTGCGCGCATGCTCAACGCGCTCATAGCGCGTTTCGGGCAGCGTGGCGCAGGCGGCCTGAACCTTCTCGATGAGCGCAGCGTTATCCGCACCTAGATGAAACTTGTCGGTGTGGGCGCTATTTGCGCTATCTGATGTATGCAGGTATGCGAGTGCTCGTCGTACCTGCTCCTCCGAGATAATCATGTCTTGAATGTTATCGGCCGTATTCACACGTTACTTAACGTATGCGATGTGAAGATTCTGAGGTTCTGAGGTCGAGACAGGCGTCGTGCCAGTGGGGCCAAAAAGCACCTCAGAAAATGGGGGAGCCCCAAGGCCGGCACCTTGAGGCTCAGGGGTAAAGGGTTGCATTCGCATGCAACTCTTGAGGTGAGTATACCAACTTCACGGGGTCGCGCAAGTCCTTTGTGAAGGAATTCTCTTGCCCGTGAATAGCGATCAAGTGACGACAGGCCAGGCTGAATCCGAAGCGGCTATTTGTAGCCGAAATAGGTCAGAGGATCAAAGAGTCCGAGGAACAGCGGCATGATCCCAAGGGCGAGAACGACCGAAGCGCATACGAGCACGACCCCGGCTGCCGCGCGATCCAACGTCACGTCTTCCGTATCGGACTCAGTCCCCCGCTTTGCGGGCGGTGCATCGAAAAAGATGCTTCGCAGCACCGCTCCGTAGTAGCCGAACGAGACCACAGAGCCAAGGACTCCGAGCAAGACAAGCCACTCAAGACCGGCGCGAACCGCGAAGTTGAAGACATAGAGCTTGCCCCAAAAGCCAGCTGTGAGCGGAATACCGGTCAGCGAAAGCAGCAGGATAGCAAGGGCGATAGCCACGACGGGGTGCTCGCGTCCGAGCCCGGCCATCCCGGCGATGCTGCCGTCCCACCCCAGACGCGCTGCATGTACGAACTGCGCCGCAAGGAACGCCCCCAGTGCCGCCAGCCCGTATACCGAGACCAGGAACATCGTTGCTGGAATCGCGCCTGAGCCCGTTGCCAGCCCGATCAGAACATACCCGACCTGTGCGATGCCCGAGTACGCCAGCATGCGCTGATACGACGTCTGCGGCAGTCCGGCTAGGTTGCCAAGGAGTATCGACCCGACCGCCAACGTGGCGAACAGGATCACATGGTTCAGGGTAGGAAGCGTCTTGATGGCGACCTGCTCGACGGTCAGACTGAACAGTATGATGAGGCCGAGTACGGCCGCGATTTTGGGAGCACTTGCCATAAACGCGCTTCCCGATGGTGGTGCAGTCTCCAGTGCGTCGGGTGCCCAGCTGTGGAATGGGACAGCTCCGAGTTTGAAGGCGAAGGCGGCAAGCAGAAAGACGGTAGCCGCCGTTGAAGCCAGCGCGAACTCAGGCATCCCGGCGGCGACACGTCCAAGGTCCGAACCGCCGCCCGTTACACCCACGTGTATCGCCAAGCCCGCCAGATATAGACCGGTCGCGACCGCGCCTTGGATAACGTATTTCATCGCCGCTTCTGCCGCGGCCGGCG
>JAURYZ010000258.1 GCA_030653635.1 Coriobacteriia bacterium
CCTCGATGTGGGCGAAGACGGCAAGACTCACCAATGCTTGGACTACGCGGGTGCATGGGCAGGGTTCTTTGGCTGGAAAGTTATCGTGCCTGCCGATCCAAACCAGACGGATCGGGCGGTGAGGGCCGCTGCGGGCATGCAAGGGAATGTATGCATCGCGATGGGGCGCAGCCGACTTGACCCGATCATGGGTGCGAGCGGGACTCCGCTGTTCGGCGATGGATACGAGTTCGAATACGGGCGGATCAAGTGGGCGCGTCACGGCTCGGATGCATGCATCCTTGTGATGGGGACTCCCGCAGGCGAAGCCGTTCGCGCAGCGGACGCCCTTGCCGGCGATGGCCTTGCGGTCGCTGTGGGAATCGTCGCTTGCCCTGCGGCGCTCGATGATGCTGTGATGGCTGAGGCGTTTCAGTCTCCATTGCTCGTGACGGTCGAGGACCATCACGTAGATATCGGTCTTGGTGCTGCCGTGGCCCGTTGGGGTGCATCCCATGGGGTCATGACGCGCATCGAGTTCATCGGAGTCGACAGCTACCAGTCCAGCGGGACAGCCGCAGATCTGTTTAGCCTGTGCTCGCTGGATGCGGCAGGCATAACCCACCGCATTCGGGAGTCCCTAGTTTGATGGCCCCTTCATTGCGACCTTATCGGGCCTTCACAGGTTCTTCATCGGGCTTTGCGAACATCAAAGGTGGACGTAAGGGAGGTTGCAGTGGCTCGTAGGATTCTGGTCGTCGACGACAACGCGAAGATCGTTGAGGTTCTAAAGGCGTATCTCGAAGTTGAAGGGTACGAGGTGGTCACGGCCGCTGACGGCCCCGGTGCACTCGAAGTCGCGGCCCAACAGCGGCCAGATCTCGCGTTGCTCGATGTGATGTTGCCTGGAATTGACGGAATCGAACTGACCCGGCGCTTCCAAAGAGAGTGGGACATGCCGGTCATCCTCGTCACAGCTCGTGTGGACGAGATCGACCGGCTGATCGGGCTTGAAGTGGGGGCTGACGACTACATAACCAAGCCGTTCTCTCCCCGCGAGGTCATCGCTCGGGTGAAGGCCGTCTTGCGCCGGGCGGGACGCGACGCAGATGCACAGTCCGAGTATTCCGCTCCAGTTCGCGTTGACGGCTTGGAGATTGACGCTTCGCGTCGGAGCGTGACTGTCGATTCGATATCCGTCGAGCTCACCCGTACGGAGTTCGACCTATTGCTCGCGCTGGCCTCACATCCGGGTCGCGTTTACAGCAGACTTCATCTGCTCGAGCTCATCTCTGGAGATGCATTTGAGGGATACGAACGTACGGTGGATGCCCACGTCAAGAACCTGCGCAAGAAGCTCGGCGACGATCCAAAATCCCCGAGATTCATACGTACCGTTTTTGGGGTGGGCTACAAGGTCGAGTCATCATGAGCGCGACTCGCAACCCAGCATCCAGAGCGCCGCTCGTATACCAGATATTCATCTCGATACTTGTGGTAGCTCTGAGTTCGGTACTAGTGGCCGGGTTGCTCATCAGACGCTCGCTCAACTTGACATTTACTGCCTACGTGGCCGCACTGCCAGAACCAGTCAATGCGATGGGTCGCGGCATGGGTAGGAGGATTCTGGGCGCCGCAGAACAGAGCTATATCGCCCAGGTGGATCGCAGCATTTGGATTGCGGCTTTGGTTGCGATTGTCATTGCAGCCGTTGGGGCGCTCCTCTTGGCTCGGCGGGTCTCACATCCGCTGTCCCAGTTGACTGGAAGCGCCAAACGGTTCGCCGAAGGGGCTCTCGACGAACGTGTGGAAACCGATGGGCCGCGCGAGATTGGAGAGCTTGCAGATGCGTTTAACGACATGGCGGGCTCTCTGGGTGAGGCAGAGGCGCTCAGAAGGCGTTTGGTGGCAGATGTGGCCCATGAGCTGCGAAATCCCATTGCAGCCATCAGGGCTCAACTCGAGGCGGTCTCCGAGGGCGTACTGGCGATGGATGAGGCACGTGCGGACTCTCTTGTTGCGGACGTCAATCAGCTCTCGCGGCTTGTCGAGGACCTTCAGATGCTCTCTGTGGCCGAGGCAGGCCATCTCCCGTATGTGATGGAGCGGCTCGATCTATTGGGCATCGTCCATAGAGAGGCGGAGGCAATCTCGTCTGTTTTGCGCGACGGGGTGCGTACCGAAGTCGTGGGCTCCCCAAGCCAGGCATACGTGCTTGCCGACGAGCTGCGGTTAGCTTCGGTCGTGCGCAATCTTTTGTCGAACGCAGCGCGACACACCCACACGGGATCCATCAGCGTCAGCGTGCTTTCGGTAAACGGTCGTGTTCGCGTCGAAGTCACAGATACCGGCGAGGGCATCCCGACAGCGGACCTACCCTACATATTTGAGCGATTCTACCGAGCGGACTCGGCTCGCGCGCAGGACACCGGTGGTGCCGGGATCGGCCTGGCCATCGCCAGAAGAATCGTCGAAGACCACGCGGGCACTGTCTTTGCCTCAAGCGTGGAGGGCAGGGGAGCGACAGTCGGTTTCGAGCTACCCGCCGATCGAACCTAGCCAGCAGCGAGTTCGGGAACCTCGATCTCTTCACAGCACTGTTCACCCTCGAGTAGCAGCA
>JAURYZ010000261.1 GCA_030653635.1 Coriobacteriia bacterium
CAAGGCGGGGGCGTCGTTGACACCATCACCAGTCATGGCGACGTACTCGCCTCGGTCCTGCAGCGCCTGGACGATCTTGAGCTTTTGCTCGGGTGCCACGCGAGCATAGACACGGATGCCTTCGACTCTGCCCTCGAATGCCTCCAGTGTGAGCGCGTCCAGTTCGGTTCCGGTGATCATCTGATCAGCGTGCTGGGCGATACCGAGGCGTTTGGCGATGGCCAGAGCGGTGGCGGGATGGTCGCCGGTGATCATCACTGGAATAATGCCCGCATGCTTGCAAGTTGTGACTGCTTCTTCAGCCTCTTCACGCGGGGGATCCAGCAGGCCCACGTAGCCGAGTAGGGTCAGATCGCTCTCGAGCGCGCTCATGTCGCCGTCTTCGGGTAGCTTCTCGATGCGGCGCATGCCGAAAGCAAGGACCCGCAGCCCTTCGGCAGACCAGCCGTCGATACGGGCTGTGGCTACAGCAGCGTCAATCGCAACGCCCCCCCCGGTGGCATCAAGCGCGTCGACGGATCGTTTGATCATCGTCTCAGCGGCGCCCTTGGTGAACAGCATGTAGGTGCCGTCAGGTAGTTCGTGCGCTGTGGACATAAGTTTGCGGTCCGAATCGAACGGCAGCTCGGCCGCGCGCGGGAACTGCTCGGAGAGCGAGGCGCGATCATAACCACTCTCGGCGGCGACGCGGTAGAACGCGATCTCGGTGGGGTCGCCGATAAGAGCGTCGTCGGCTCCGTCCACGTCATTGGAAAGCGCGAGCGCGCGGCCGAACCAGCTCTCCTCGCCAGTGGAGTCCTCGTGCAAGCGCAAGGTGAGTTCGGAGGCATCGCCGCCGGCAAGCCGCTCAGCGGTCATCTGGTTTAGCGTCAGCGTGCCGGTCTTGTCGGTGCATATATAGGTGACCGAGCCCAGCGTCTCGACCGCGGGCAGCTTGCGTACGAGCGTGTGTGCCTTGACGAGTCGGCGGGCGCCGAACGCGAGCGCAATGGTAGCGACAGCCGGCAGGGCCTCGGGGACCGCAGCTACCGCGAGGCTCACCGCAGTGAGGAACATGATCAGCAGGTCCTCGCCACGCATCATCCCGACGATGAAAACGATGGTGCAAAGCCCGAGCGCGGCCAAACCGAGCTGGCGCCCGAACTGTGCAAGTCGCTTTTGCAGCGGCGTCTTTACGTCTCCGGTCACACTGAGCAGTTTCGCAATCTTGCCGATTTCGGTCGTGAGCCCCACTCCGGTCACGACGCCTGTTCCTCGGCCGTGCACGATCTGGGTGCTTCTGAACGCCATGTCTGTGCGGTCACCCAGGGGCGCCTTCGCATCCGATATGGTATCGACCGTCTTGTCGACCGGCAGGGACTCGCCTGTGAGTGTGGCTTCCGCGGCGCGCAGGCCGGCCGACTCGATCAGCCGCATGTCGGCGGGCACGATGCGGCCGGCATCGAGAAGCACGATGTCGCCCAGCGTGAGCTGGGAGGCGGGGATTTCGGTCACCTGGCCGTCACGGCGGACGGTGGCGGTCTCGGTCGCCATTTTGCGCAACGCCTCCATCGCGCGTTCGGCACGGTACTCCTGCACCACGCCGATTACGGCATTCAGGGCGACGATGACGAGGATCGCGATGGTGTCAGCGATCTCGCCTAGGACACCTGAGACCACGGCGGCTCCCAAGAGCAGCAAGATCAGGAAGTCCTTGAACTGGTCGATGATCATTGCCGCGACTGAGCGGACTTCGCCTTCGGGCAGGTCGTTAGGACCGAAGGCTTCGTGGCGCGCGCGAGCTTCGGCGCCGGAAAGTCCCTGCGGGGAGCTTTCCAGGCGCGAGAGCACCTGGTCGACGTCGACGGCATGGGCCGCATCGATGACGTACGCGGAATCGGGGGAGGCGTGGACGAGCGAGGACTGCTTAGACATGTCTTCTCCAGTGCGCGGTGTGTCAGGACTCGAGTGTTCCTGAAGGTCTCGCACGCGAGGCGACTCGTTGACAGTACCGGGGTGACGCTCCACCCGTGATGACGGCCTGCCTCCCGACGCTAGCGCCGGGCAGCTACTCCCCTTCGAGGGGCATCGTACCCGAATCGGGGCTCGGAGGCGAGAGGGAGAAAGGGTATCCTAGTGCGGTCAATGATCGTGCCGTTCTCGGCCGACACGAAGGAGCCTCATATGACCACCGCATGCGCACGTCACGTCCTTGTTCCCACCGAGGAGCAGGCCAACGACCTCAAGCAGCAAATCGAAGGCGGCTCTGATTTCGCTGAGATCGCCAAGCAGTTCTCGTCATGCCCGTCGGGCCGCGATGGTGGCGACCTTGGCGAGTTTCGTCCCGGACAGATGGTCAAGGAGTTCAACGACGTCTGCTTCAACGACGAGGTAGGCGTCGTGCACGGCCCCGTTAAGACGCAGTTCGGCTACCACCTGATCGAGGTCACCAAGCGCGAAGACTAGATCTTTGGTCGCGGCTCGGTCGGCTGCATTACAGTCCAAGGGCAGCCCGCTTGGCAAGTATGGCGAACACATGCTCCTCGAGATGTTCCACTGCGTGGTGGAATATCTCGTGGAGCGTTTGCGTTCCAGCCTCGGAGTGCACTGCGGTTCGCTCCCAGGCATCAGGTGCCAAACGCGACAGGTCCGCGGCCAACTGCTCGCGCTGAACGGAAAGCAGGCGCAGATCTAGCCCGGGATCACGCTCGTGGTAGGAGAGCGGACTGGGGTAGCTGGCCGACTCGATGCCCATGAGCAGCGGGCGTGAGGTGGCTATGGTGCGCTTAACGCGGTCGCACATGAACTGGTCAGAGTCGACGATGTGGCACAGCACCTCGAGCGAGCTCATTTTGCCCTTGATCGGACGCGCGCGCAGCGCTTCGCCGTCCATCCCGGCGAGTGCATCGCGCAGGACTGCGGGTCCTTGGCTGTAGGCGTCGATGAGCTGCGCTGGGGTGGCGGACAACGGGGTGGTCATGAGCGTCTCCCTATCTAGTGACCCTTACAGGCGTGCTCGGCCGTGAACTGCTTCGCGCGGCCATCGAGCACGGCGGCTATGGCCTCGGCCACGGTGCGGCCGGTCTCCTCAAAATACACGGGGATGCCCATCTGCTGGAACCCGTTGAGCGGGCCGCCGCCCATGCCGACGGCCGCGACGGCAGTCGCGCCGTTGGATGCGAGGAGGTGGACGGTGCTCATACAGCCACCATGCTGATGCGGCGGATTCGCGATGACGCGGGTGTCGCCGATGACTCCATCGACGATCTCGACGAGCGTGAAGGCTGCGGCCTGGCCGAAGTGCGCAGTGCGCTCAGCTTCCAGGCCTCCGGGCATCTCAGACGGAACGGCGATGACGGCGTTGCTCATTGTAGTGCTCCCTTCGGTGGGTGCTACGGCTTCGTGGTGCTTGATGCGTCGCCTGTCAGTGACGCCTCGATGGTGTCGGCCAGCATTCCGGCCACGTGCTGACGCTGGCGTAGATGCACGATCCAATCGGCGGCCAGATCGAGTCCCTCTGCGGTCAGTTCGTACTCGCGCCGCTGAGGGCCCGAGTCTCCCTCGGCCCATGAGGAGGTAACGAAACCATCTTCTTCCATTCGCCGAAGAACGCGGTACAGGCCGCCGGCGTCGGCTTCGATCTGCCCATCGGTGATCTGGGTGATTGCGCGGCGCAGGTCATAGCCGTGCTTGGCTGAAGCGAGCAAGGCGGCCAGCGCGGCCGGCTCCACGAGGGTGCCCCTGCCCGCTCCACCTTGCTTGCGTTCGCAACAGCGCTCGCCCGGACTTGGATTGTCGTGCATGTTGACTCCTAGGTGCGTGTCGTTTCTATATGTCAGCGACAACTATATGTGCGCGACACTTAGAAGTCAAAAGAGCGCGTGGTAAGGCCCGGGAAAGGTCCCCGGCGATACACTCCCAGCCTAGCCGGGAAGGGGCCACGGATGGACCCGCCGAAATTGATCGAGCGTCTGTGCCGGGAGCTTCGGACCCGGCATTACAGCCGACGCACCGAGCAGGCCTACAGTTCGTGGGTGCAGCGATTCGTGCACTTCCATCAGGGGCGTCACCCCGACGAGATGGGGGAGCGCGAAATCAACGAGTTCCTCACGCATCTTGCCGTGAAGCTCGAGGTCGCCGCATCGACCCAGACTCAAGCGCTGTCGGCCCTGCTCTTCTTGTACCGATATGTTCTTGGACGCGACATAGGGCAGCTTCATGTCGTTCGAGCCAAGAAGCCCACACGTTTGCCGGTAGTGCTCACGTGTGACGAGGTACGCGCGGTGCTCGCTCAGATGGAGGGTGACACATGGCTCATGGCGTCGCTGCTCTACGGATCGGGGTTGCGACTCTCGGAGTGCATAGGGCTGCGCATCCAAGACGCCGATCTGGAGCGCGGTGAGATCCTGGTCCGGCACGGCAAGGGCGGCAAGGATCGTGTGACCATGCTGCCCAACGCCCTCAAGGGACCCTTGGCCGAGCAGACTCAGCGGGCGCGCTTCGTGCTGCGACAGGATCAAGCCGCGGGATGGGGGCGCATCGCTTTGCCCGATGCCATCGAACGCAAATATTTGAACGCGGCGAC
>JAURYZ010000262.1 GCA_030653635.1 Coriobacteriia bacterium
TTGTAGACGGCGACCGAAAGAACCTTCTTGGCCCTCTCCTGCCCTACCACGTACTCGTTGAGCGCCTCGAAGATCTCGACGGGTGTCGGAAGCAGATCCTCGGTAAAGGGCATGGTGGTGGGCTCGGCGAGCTCGTCTTCAACTATGTCGTTGCACAACTCGATGCACTCATCGCAGATGTACACGCCTGGACCCGCGATCAGCTTGCGTACTTGGCGCTGACCCTTTCCGCAAAAAGAGCACTTGAGATGCTCGGATCCTTCGGCCTTTGGTGCCATGAGTTCCCTACACTTCCGTCCCGCGCTTGACGAAGACGTGGTCTACAAGACCGTACGACTTCGCTTCTTCGGCGGTCATGATGTTGTCACGCTCGGTATCCGCGTGGATCTTCTCGGCGGTCTGCCCAGTGTGCTTGGCGAGTACCGTATCGAGAGCGGCGCGCATGCGCAGCATCTCCTTGGCCTGGATCTCGATGTCCGTGACCTGCCCTTGGGTGCCGCCCCAAGGCTGGTGGATCAGGATACGGCTGTTGGGAAGCGCGGAGCGTTTGCCCGCAGCTCCTGCAGCAAGCAAGACGGCGCCCATCGAAGCACACTGCCCGATGCAGATGGTGGCCACGTCACACTTGATGTACTGCATGGTGTCGTAAATAGCCATGCCATCGGTGACCGAACCGCCCGGTGAGTTGATGTATAGCTGGATATCCTTCTCAGGGTCCTCAGCTTCCAGATGCAGCAGCTGTGCTATGACGATGTTCGCATTGATATCCTCGATCGCCTGGCCGAGGAAGATCACGCGCTCGTTGAGCAGCCGTGAGTAGATGTCGTAGAAGCGCTCACCGCGCGAAGTCTGCTCGATGACGCTTGGGATAATCAGGTTGTTGAGCTCGTGGGCCATGCTTACTCCTCGGTCGTGTCCTTGGCGGGCTTGTCCGCCTTCTTGGACTTCGCGGGCTTCTTGGTCTTGGTACCCGCCGCGGGCAGCTCACTCTCGGGCAGAACCTCGTTGATCTCGACGTTGCCGTCGGTCATGAGCCACTCGATAGCCTTGCGGTGCGTGATCTGCTCCTTGAGCACCGAGATCACGCCGGACTCCTCCCACTTCCGGCGAAGCTCCGAAGGATCAGCGGAGGCGTCGCTCGCGAGCATCCGAATCTCAGCGTCCAGATCAGCATCTGTGATTTCGGAGCCCAAATGACGGAAGAGCGACTCTAGTGCCAACTCCTCGCGTACCGACTGCGCAGCCTGCTCGCCGATACCACTCTCCAGAAGCTCCATCGTACCGCCAGTGGCCCGCAGGTAGTCCTGGATGGAAGTATCGCGGGACTCGAGACCGTTCACGAAGTCGCGTAGCATCTGGCCCTTCGCGCTCTCCACCATCACCTCGGGAACATCTCCCTCGAGGCGCATGGCCAGCGCCGCACGAACCGCCTGCTCGACCTCTCGCGAGTGGCCCAGGGCCCGGGTGCGGTCCATCTGCTCGCGCACTGAGTTGCGCATGTCTTCGACGCTGTCAAAACCGCCGACGTTGGATGCGAAATCGTCATCGATCTCCGGAAGCACCTTGGCCTTGATCTCGTGCACCGTGATCTCGAACTGGGCAACCTTGTTCACAAAATCGGGATTGCTCGAACCCTCGGGGATATCGAAGGTGACGGTGGTCTCGTCTCCAGCGGACAGACCCACAAGGCCTTGGTCGAACTCCTCGGGCATCATGCCGCGGTTCATCTCGTACAGATAGCGGTCAACGACGTTGCCATCGTATGCCTCGCCACCCACAGTGCCGACAAACGAGATCAGAACGAAATCGTCGGCCTGCACGCCACGATCCTCGACGGGCTCCAGTGTCGCGAAGCGATCCCGCGTTGCGTCGATCTGCGCGTCGATCTCATGATCAGTGGCCACTGCGGGCGATACGTTGACCGAAAGCCCATCAGTGGACGAAAGCATGAGTTCGGGGCGAACCTCCACTTCGGCTACGAAGTCGAAGTCTTTGCCAGCCTCCATAAGATCAAGCTCGCCGATCTCGGGCTGGCCTAGGGGGCGCAAGCCCTCGGCGTCCAACGCCGCGCCATAGCTCTCGTTGAGCAGCTCGTCCTGAGCGTCTGCGATGACAGCCTCGCGACCAATGTGCGTGTCAATCATCGGCTTGGGAGCCTTGCCGGCGCGAAAGCCCGGTATCTTGACCTTCTTGGCGATGCGCTTGTATGCGGCTGCAATCGCCTCATCCACCTCAACGGCGGGGACATTCACGGTCAAGCGGACCTTGGCCGGATCCAACCTCTCAACGGTGGTCTTCAACGTGCCTCCTCGAAATACAGTTCGTTATACGACTGCGGATACATGATGGTGCGGGCGAGAGGACTCGAACCTCCACGAGCGAGCTCACTGGATCCTAAATCCAGCGCGTCTACCAATTCCGCCACGCCCGCGGGCAAAGCGACTTCACAGTATAGCGAAACGGCCGAGGAATCGCTCCTCGGCCGTTCTGTGTTCAATGGTGGGCCGTATAGGGATCGAACCTATGACCTTGGGATTAAGAGTCCCCTGCTCTACCAGCTGAGCTAACGGCCCACAAGCAGACGATATGATACCTGCCTGCCAAAGAAATGCAAGTTTCACGCACGAAACGCAAACGGTCCGCCGAGGCGGACCGTTCAGGAAAGCCTTGGGGTGGGTAACGGGGCTCGAACCCGCGACCTTCGGAGCCACAGTCCGACGCTCTAACCAACTGAGCTACACCCACCGTGTAATGCTTGGCACGCCCGGAGGGATTCGAACCCCCGACCTAGAGATTAGAAGTCTCCCGCTCTATCCAGCTGAGCTACGGGCGCGTGAGACGTTTTCTTTAGGCTGTGTGCCGCGAAGCGGTACGGTACCTTCTGGCAACGTCGATTGTCAATGGAGCGGCCGACGGGACTCGAACCCGCAAC
>JAURYZ010000264.1 GCA_030653635.1 Coriobacteriia bacterium
ACAGGGTCGGCGGTTACAAAGAAGCGCGAAGAATGACAAGCCACGTGTACGGGTGTGTAGCGTCGCCCCGTACCGTGTGCTAGTATCGCAGGGTTCGTCCGCACCCCACTGCGACGACGGGCGCCAAACGAGTTGGAAGGAACTACAGAACGTGGCCAACATTAAAAGTCAGAAGAAGCGCATTCTCACCAACGAGAGGGCGCGCCTGCGGAACAAGAGTGTGAAGTCCGCACTCAAGACCGCAGTCAAAAGGGTAGATGTCGCAATCGCCGCCGGTGATGCGGATGTCGCCAAAGCTGCTGCGAATGAGGCATGTCGCCTCCTCGATATCGCCGGCAGCAAGGGCGTCCTCCACAAGAACCAAGCCGCGAACCGCAAGTCGGGCATCGCGAAGCGCGCCAACGCAGTATAGCTGCGACCGCGCCTATTCGCCGAGCGGCTAGCCGCACACGGCGATAAGCCAACGCTCGAAGACGAGTCGGGGATCCCGGCTCGTTTTCATTTGTGCCTCCCCCGCTGCTGCGTTCCTCAGTGCGTTCACCAGTTCCTCGGCAGTGAAGCGCTTAGCTTGGTGCATGATGTTCTTGGCCTGCCACGGGCTCATGCCGATGGCTTTGGCGAGTGCCTCCGGTGAGCGCGACCCATCGACTCTGTCCAGGAGCGCTCGCGCCTGAAGCAACTGACGTATGTGTCGAAGCGCCATGGCGTGCACGCCATATATGGACTCTCCACCGCCCAACAGGGCGTTCAGTTGGACAAGCGCCGCACGACAATCACGCGATCCCAAAGCGTCGAGTAGGTCAAAGACCGATGCCGGCGCTGTCGCCGACATCACCTCTTCGACATCTGCGCGCGATAGCTTCTCCCGCTCACCGGTAAACGCGAGGATCTTGTCCATTTCAATCGAGATCCTGCGCAGGTCGTATCCGACACCACGAACGAGGACCTCGGCCCCATCCATGCCGATGGACTTGCCCCGGGAGGCAAACATCTCTACGACGGTCCGAGGGTAATCCTTCTTCGCAGGAGCTTTGTATTCCGCGACTCCGCCAAGCGCGTCTATGGCCTTGTAGATCTTGAGATTCTTGGCCATCTTCTGAGCGACCAGCACCAAAGCAGTCGTCGGATTTGGGTCGGCAGCATACTGAGCCAGCGCACCTAAATCGGTGGCGTTCATCTTGTCCGCATGGCGCAGCACCACAAGGCGCTTGTCAGCCATGAACGGCAGCGTGTTGGCCGCGGCTATGACGTCGTCTGCCGAAGTTGACTCACCCTCGAACACCTGGAAGTTGTACTCAAGGTCCCCGTCCTGCTCGAAGCGGTGCTTGAGCCTGCCTATGGCCTGCTCGAGGAGCAGATCTTCTGCACCGTGAATGAGGTAGACGGATTTGAGATCCGATAGATCCGTGGGTGCCATGAGTTCCGATCCGAATTGATGACGGCTGGGCGTTGAGATGAGGTCCCGCGCTCGCGATTGTCGCATACGTGGGACTGAGTGTGCCATGCGCCACGCCGCCTTGCGAGGTACTCACTCGGTAGCCCTCTGCACCCACATCGATTCGCACGTCCCCCGCGAAGTCGGTTCGCACAACCTGGGCTCCGGCGAGCTGCAGTTGCTCAAGGGTCTCTGTGTGTGGGTGACCAAACTGATTTTCGGTGCCAACGCTGATAAGTGCGAGTTTGGGAGCCCATGCCGCCAGTATCCCCGGATCAATCCCACCCGAACTGCCGTGGTGCGGCACCTTTAGGACCTCGCATGGCGCGACGCCACCATGCAATCGCATCAGGCGTTGTTGCGCTGCTGACTCGGCATCTCCAGTAAGCACGACGCTAAACCCACTCGTGTGCGACATCCGCATGATCAGGCTCGTGTCATTGCAGCTCAGACCCTCGATTGCCTCCGATGGCCAGAGTACCTCGCAGGTCCACGCGCCAAAGGAGAATGCTGAAGCGGCGCTGAGGCCTTCTGGGGCTGTGCCTGTGAGAGCCTCACTCAGCTGATCGATCGATTCGAACTGAGATGCCGTACTTGCCGGGACCAAAATGCGGCGCACGGAGACGACTCCCTGTAATCCTGCGAGCCCACCGATATGATCGGCATGCGGGTGCGTCAGGACCACCGCATCAAGATCTCGCATACCGACTCTAGCCGCGGCCGCTCGCATCGAGGAAGCGTCGGGCCCCACATCCACCAACACCGCGCGAGAGCCATCCTTGATCAAGATCGCATCTCCCTGACCTACATCCAAAGCAATCACGGCACACTCAGAGCTGCGCGGAGTTCCACCGATCGCGAAAGCCAGCCCGCAGGCCAGAATGAGTGCAGCTACGAGTCTCGCGGCTCGTGGTGCCCGCGGGCGAGGCCACAGCGACCACAAGACGGCGCCGGCCACAGCGCTAAGCGATCCCCAGTAGATGGCCGACCCTCCGAGCGGAATCGCGGCATGCGGGACGGACGCCAGCCATGAAGCGACACGTGAGACGGCGTCGAGCACGGCGGCCGCAACCCGCAGTAGCCCAACTCCTAGCGGCCGTGACGCGGGAAGTGTGACCACACCAGCAACCCCCAGCCCAAGGCCGATCGATGCGATTGGCAGCACTAACACGTTGGCCACGGGGGCTATCATCGAGAACATGTTGAATGTGGGGATTGCTATCGGAGCGGTGGATCCTTGAGCGACCAGCGGTGCCGCCACCCCCGATAGGGGCCGACCGAATCGAGAACCACCCACAAGTACCAGCCAGCCGGATGCCAGCGGGGCAAAGATTACCAAACCCCCAACCGCGCATACCGACAGTGCAAATCCGATATCGAATGCTTGAGCCGGAGAGACGCACAAGACGACACAGACTGTGACTGAGAGCGCCGATAGCGCGTCGCCGCGCCGACCCGCAACGCCCGAGAATCCGGCAGTGATTGCCATCAGGAATGCACGGATCGACGAGACAGGGGCTCCGGTCAGGAGGACATAGCACGCGGCCAAAAGCAAGATCACCAAGACACGCAGATTGCGCGGTGCGCTTGTTCGGGAGAGTAGCGCGCCGGCGAGGTAGGCCACAATGGACAGATGCGTGCCCGAAACTGCAAGTAGATGCGAGAGCCCGGTAGTGCGGAAATCGGACTCCATCGGTGTCCCTCGGACTCGGCTCCTCTCCCCTAGAAGCACTCCTTGTAGCAATGCGCCGCCGTCACCCCCAATACCCTGCACCGTGGCGACTAGTCGTCGGCGTATCGGGGAAACGATTCCTCGAAGTGAGGCACCGGAGGCACATCGCACAGCAGACCACACCTTGACTCGCCCTGAATCGCCACTTCTGTGACGTTTGCGTGCCCATTCGTCCCGGCTTTGCGGCGCGTCCAGAGAACCGCGAACTACAAAGGTCTCACCACACAGCGAAGGATCGACCCCATCGGGAAGCTGAGCGGAGCAGGTAGCCCCTTTTGCGCGTCCATCAAGTACCTTGAATCGGACCGAGGAGCCGAATCGTGACGCAACCGAGTCCGCCACGGTCTCCGCTCTCGCCCCCGAAGCCAGCGTTCGCAAGGAACCCGCATCTGCGTCCACCCGCGCCCAGAAGAACGCACCGACAGACAATCCGAGCGTGATACCGGCAACAATCAAGATCCACATCGGCATGCGGGCGTACGGATGAGTGCGGATGTAGAGCACAACGCCAATCAAGACCAGTAGGCCGACTCCGGCAACCCATCCGATGCGACCGGGATGGCGCCACGAGAGTTCTTCGGCTCCGCATACACCGATCCACAACGCCGCGGAGCACCATGCCAGAGGCGGAATCGAAGGTCGAGTAGCTGCGCTTTGCGAAACCGCCTTTTGGATCGAGGCCATAGCTACTGAGCAACCACGAGGTCTATGAGAGCCTCGAACTTCTTGACTCCAATACCCGATACACGCATGAGGTCCTCGGGTGCGGCGAACGGCCCGTTGGCCTCGCGATCGGCGACGATCTTGGCCGCAGTCGAAGGTCCGACGCCCGGAAGCGCGTCGAGCTCGACTTCCGTCGCACGGTTGAGATCGACCTTTGTCGCTGCGGAGGCCACCGTGCCCGCGAGGCCCGCACCCGAGCCCGTGCCGAGCCCCGGCATCGGCCCGGGTGAGGCCCACTCATCCATGGTAGGGACGACAACCTGCTCGCCATCCTCGACACGTCGGGCCAGATTCAGACCACGGGGTTCTGAGTTTGGCATGAGCCCCCCGGCCGCCATCACGAAGTCCTGAGCACGTGATCCTGATGGAAGTCGGTAGACACCCGGGGTACGCACAGCGCCCACGACATGTACGGCGATCATGGCCGTCTGCGAACCCGGCTCACTTGCTGCTGGCTGGAGAGTCGAAACCGATGAGGCGGCCGATGCCGCCCCTGGCTCTCGGAGCGCGAACTCCTGATCGCCAGCCGGCCACCATCGCACCGCGCACAGCACGGCAATCGCGAACGCAAGCAACGCAACCAGCAGGATGCTGCGACTCGACACTCCCGAAAGACCCGCTCTATGAGCGAGATCGTCGATCGCGTTCCGCACGGATTCCCAAGACATGATGCCTCCAGCCTGCGGCTGGAGAGAACATCCGCAGGAAATGTCGTACACCGTCGATGTCATGGCGATCAAATGCATCGCCGCGCATCACGCTACCGGGGCGACCCGTTCAGCTTCTTTCCGCGCACTTACCGATTCCTAGCCCGCAACCACAATGCTCACGAGCTTGCCCGGCACCACGACGACCTTCTTGATCTCTTTGCCCTCAACCCAAGTCCCGACAGAGGTCAGCGCGATGGCTATGACGTCTTCCTCGGCCAGTCCGACCTGGACTACGGCCTTCCCGCGCACCTTACCGTTGACCTGTACGACCAACTGGACCTCGTCGACCACGACGGCGGACGGATCAAAGATCGGCCATTGGGCGAGATGCACCGAGTCGGTCTCGTGCAGGACCTCACGCCAAAGCTCCTCGGCCATGTGTGGAACGTACGGCGCAAGCAAACGGACGATGGCGGTCGCCATGTCTCTAAGGACAGCTAAGTCACGCTGACCCGCGGGCACGGCGTTGCGGTAGTCATACGCGGCGTTCGTAAGTTCCATGAGGGCAGCTATAGAAGTGTTGAGCTGGAAGCGGGTGATATCGTCGGTCACCTTGCCGATGACGCGATGCATC
>JAURYZ010000266.1 GCA_030653635.1 Coriobacteriia bacterium
GTCGCCGCATCGACGGACGCCTCTGCCTGTGCGACGGCTGCGCGTGCAGACGCTATTTCGTCAGAGGTGGCGCCGATGCGTGCGGCATCGAGGTTCGCTTGTGCGATTCTGAGAGCGGACATCGCGTTTGTGATTGCCGCCGCCTTGGCCTGAATCTCGCTGTTCGAGACAGTTGTTTCGTGTGACTCGGCGACAAGTAGGTCGTAAGCCCGCTGCGCACTGTCGAGACTCGCCACCGCTGCATCAACCAGCGCATGTTTCACAGCGACATCGGCCGATGACGGCTGAGCCCGTACTCCATCCAATTTCGCCTCCGCACCTGCCAAGGCGGCCAACGCTTGGTTGAGCGCGGAGTCCGACTTATCGCCATCTAGTGCTGCAAGGACCTGACCTGCCGAAACCTTGTCGCCGGGCTTTACATACACTTGGGTCACCACGCCTTGGCTTGCAAAGGCGAGCTCCCAGCGCTGCACTGCGATGCGCCCTTCAGCCGGTACGCTGGACTGGATAGATCCAGTCGTCACCAGGGCCGTAGGGGGCACCGTGTTGGAGTCTTCGGCTGTCGCGGCGTAGCCATAGAAAGCGGATCCGGCCACTAGCACGAGCGCCGCGATGGCGATCAGTGTGGTGCGACCACCCCGCAGTTTCATAGTTGTCTTCATCATCGTCACCTGACTACTTGGCGCTTGCGAGTTTCACGTACTGGGCGGTTGCATTGTTCGTTCCGCCGTCAGTCCACACGGTAATCTCCATGCCGCCACGAAGCGCGGCTAGAGTCGCGGCCTGAGCCACGGGTGCGTCTCCGTCGAGGACCATCTGCACGATCGGCGTTCCGACCGGGACCGTCAGGGAGACACGCTCGGTTTCGAGTCCGGCGCTCTCGGCTGCCTTGAGTGTCTGGCGCTCCTCCTGCGTGAGTTCGGCCCTAGCGGCCTTCTTGGCCGCCTTCTCCTCGTCGGTTAGCTCCTCGGCTGGGTCTTGGATGTAGCGTTCGACGACAATAACGTCGCCATCCACCGACAGCACCACGCCTTTGACCTCGGCGGTCCGCTCTGGCTGATTCGGGTCGGCGGTCGCGCCCGGTAGGTTGGGGTTCGCTGTGGTTTCACTCCTATCGGATGCGAGTGCGCTGGCGCCCAGATATGCGCCGGCGCCCAGTAGCATTACTACCAGTACGATCATCACGGTGTTCTTCATGTCGATCTCCTTGATTTGGGGTGGCCGCATGGGCCAAGGCGTTACTCGTACCGCAGAGCTTCAATCGGGTCGAGTGCTGCTGCTTTGCGTGCGGGGGCATATCCGAAAACGACGCCCGTGAGCACAGCAAAGGCAAATGCGAGCACGACCCCTGAGAGCGAGAAGGTGGCGCGCAGGCCGAGTGATTCGGCAAGCGGAATCATCGCAAGGCCAATCGCAACACCGATGGCACCACCCCCCACGCTCAGTATCACCGCCTCGAGCAAGAACTGGAGCAGTACGTCGGCACGGGTGGCGCCAACTGCCCTGCGGACACCGATCTCGCGGGTGCGCTCGGTGACTGCCACATACATGATGTTCATGATTCCGATGCCACCCACGAGCAGTACGATTGAGGCGACGCCGCCCAGCAGCATGGTCATCGTTCTGCTCGACTCCTGAGCGCTCACCAACTTGCTGCCCATGTCTTTGATCGTGAAGTCGTCCCCTTGGCTGCTGCTCAGGTGGTGTGCGTCGCGAAGTGCGAGGGCGATTGCATCAATCGTGGCGGGAACTTTCTCGATCGAGGTCGCTTGGGCGTTGAGGCTCACCTTCCCCGTGGATCCAAGTAGTGTGCGCTCGGCGGTCGTGTAAGGGACGAACACGCTGTCATCGAGTGTGATGGGGCCAATCGACCCGCCCTTTGGGGTTGTCACACCGATGACCTCGAGGCTCCGTCCGGCGATGCGCACTGTCTGACCGATCGGATCAGCGGCACCGAAGAGCTCCTCGGCAGCAGTGGGGCCTAGAACGACTACGCGCTCGCGATCGTCAATCTGAGCTGTGGTGAAGAACCCTCCGGCAGAGAAGTCCAATGCGGCGATTTTTTCGTATTCCAGCGTCGTGCCTACGACCATTGTCTGAGCGGTGACTTCTCCAGCGGTAATCCCGGCGCGCCCGGTAAGTTGCGGAGCGACCGCGGCTACTGTGGGCACCGCAGCTATCACTTCAGCGTCTTCGGCCGACAGATCCGACACGGTGTTCTGGACCTGGTTCACAAAGATAGTGGTGACGCTCATGTTCGAGTACTGCTCGTCGATGCTGGCGCGTGCGCCAAGTCCGATGGCTACCACGAGCACGATCGTGGCTGCGCCTATGACGACGCCGAGAGCCATGAGTATGGATCTAAGCCCGTTTGCCCGAAGAGCGGCGAGTGCAGCTCGTGCTGTTCTGATAGTGCTCACCCGGGTCCTCCTCATTGGATACCTCCATAGGTATGCGCTTGAGGTGTGAACTCGATATGAATGCGCTGCGCGCAGTGTGTGAACTCGTCTCCAGCGGCTTGTTACAACGCCGCGGAGTCGATGATCGCCACCATGCGACTCTCGACCTCTTGTGCGACCGAGTCGATCTGGGCATCAGGGAAGAACTGGGCGATCAGGCTCGGCCGCATCGTGGCAATCCAGACCTGATCATCCTTCTCGTAGACCATGACGGGACAAGGCAGCATGAGGCCGATGGTGATGTCCGCATCGAGCACCTTGCTCGCAAAGCCTGCGTTGCACATCTCGATGATTGAGATGGGCGCGCGATCGAAGCCCTTCTCGGCAAGCGTCGCGGCGACGTCATGGACGAACTGCACGCGGAAGCCATGCGATTCGGCTGAGCCGATAACGGCCTCGACCGCCTCGCGGTAAGGCTTGGCGGTCGAGACGGTGTAATCGAGTTCCATGTGAATCACTCCTTGGTCATAAGCTGGCGCACAACCAAGGAGTGTGTACCCGGCGGCGCTACTTAATAGCCGTCATCACGCTGTCGCGCACCGTCTGTGACACCGCGTTTGTGCCGCCAATGAAGTGGATGGTCTGAATCATCTCCTTGTTCACTGACAGCGGTGCACGAGCAGCGGGGGACAGCGCGGTGCCGCGGGTCAGCAGCATGAGCGAGCGACGTGAGCCCAGCATTGCGCCGCCAGCCAAGGCATCGGCGAAGTTCGTGCCGGTCACGATTCCCGCGCCTTCCCAGTACATGCCGTGTGAGGTGCTCCACGCGGCTATGAGCGCCGATGTCCCGTAGCGATCCGACGCACCCTTGCGGATGACGTTGGCCTCGCCGAGTTTGCCGTGAAGCGCGGCTTCGATTCCGGCAGGGACCGCACTCTCGCCGCCGAGGATGACCGCAGAGGTCACATCGTTAGGGATGGAAAGGCTGCCTTCAGGGTCGGCGAGCAGAAGCGGCCATGAGTTGTGGCGAGCGACGGGTGCCGCTGCCAAGGCGTCAGGGTAGTTCTCGCCTGTGGCAACGAATGCCATGCCGTCATACGCGGGCCCCTCAAGGAAGATGACCTGGTCGGCGACCATGCGTGCGGTGGCATAGCGATCGGCGCCAGAGATGCGAGTTACGCTGCCATCGCCGACGACATCCTCGATGCCGTCTGCGACAGCTGTGGAGACCGCCCTGGTGCCCCCGAGCAGATA
>JAURYZ010000008.1 GCA_030653635.1 Coriobacteriia bacterium
GTTGCGCGAAGGCATCGCTAGTCCGACGCGAACGAGCGCATCGGTCGCTGTGGCTCCCAGAGTCTCCCTGGAGAGGTTGATTCTCGGCAGGGCTCCGACCATGAAGGTGCGACCGCCCACCGTGGAGTGCTTGGCGTTGCTGTGACCGACCACGCGCTCGTCTATGAATGAGCGGTACTCAAAGACCGGACGGCGCCAGCCCGCGTCAAGAGCGCCGGTCTGACCATCGTAGATGGCGTAGTCGTCATCATCGACCAAGGCCAGCATCTCACCGGCCGTATCAAACTCGTACTCGTCAAACGATCCGAAGAGATCAACGGTGGCCGCAGCGTCCTGCGCTGCAGCGAGTAGTGCATCACGAAACGCCACAAGCCGTCCCGGATCTGGTTCGCTAGTGAAACCACCAAGTACGGCTGTGATCGGATGTACCGGTCTGCCGCCGATGAGCGTCGTCAGATCGTTGCCGAGCTTCTTGATGCGCAGTGCTCGCTCTACAACCTCGGGGTGCGTCTCAGCCAACGGGAACACACTCGGCAAACCGACGTAATCGGGCGCGGCCAGCAGGTACAGGTGGGTCGCATGGTTCTGCAGGAAGCTGCCATAGACGAGCAGCTTGCGCATGATCTGGGTGCGTTCGGAGACCTCGACGCCGAGCGCGACCTCGAGCGCCTTGATCGAGGTGAGCATGTGGTTTGGTGAGCAGATCCCGCATATACGGCTGGTGATCAGTGGTGCTTCGTCAAAACGTCGCCCGACCACCATTGACTCGAAATAGCGCGCAGGTTCGATGACGTCCATACGGATGTCTTTGACCCGACCGTCCTCAACGTCAATGGTGATTGTGCCGTGGCCCTCGATGCGCGCAACATGCTCGATCGTGAGAGTACTCATCGGGTGAAAGCCTCCTCGAGGGTGTTGTAAAGGCGCGCACGCGTCATGAGCTTCTCGCGAGACACTCCGCGCTCAGCAAGCAATAAGATCGCAGACCCGAGATTCGCATCCTCGGCAAGTCCTCGACATCCGGTGCAGGGGCGTCCGAGGGTGATACATCTCGCATCACACCCCGTTCGTGTGACGAGGCCAAGGCAAACCTCGCCTCGCTCGTAGAAGCAGATGTTTTCGAGGGTCTTGCAGATCGCGCACATCGGCTCGCTGGGGATGGAGTCCGAAAGACCCTGCAGCGCACGCGAGAGGACCTGCGTAAACTCATCCATGTCGATCGGGCATCCCGGCACCCGGTACTCCACGTCGATCACCGACGTGATGGGCATCGGCGATATACGGCCGCATGCCACCTCAATATTGCCTTCGCCGTACACGCAATCGTAGTGGTCATCAAGCGAGCCGTAGCTCGCCAGCGCCGGGATGCCACCGGTCACCGCACACGCGCCGATCGCGATGACAGCCGAGGCTGTTGCGCGGATGCGCTTCAGCAGCGCGATATGCTCGCCTGTGGTCACGGCCCCTTCGACAATGGCGACGTCGTACTCCTCGGGCATGTGGCCGCTGCTGGCCAGTTGCCAGTAGGAAAGCTCGATCCTACCCAAGACATCGAGCAGCTGGTCTTCGATGTTGGTCATCTGGACCTGGCATCCAAAGTCGCTTGCCAGACCGACCACCACTACGCGCGGCGCCATCTAGATCGCCTCCTGCAGGTTCATGGCTTCCCAGTAGTTGAACACCGGGCCGTCTATGCACGCATACTGATGACCCACACCACAATGACCACACTTGCCAATACCGCATTTCATGCGGCGCTCGAAGCTGACGTATATCTTGTCAGCATCCATTCCCTTCTTACGCATCTCATCGATGACGAATCGGTACATCACCGGAGGTCCACAGATCGCGCCGTAGGTGTTCGTCGGATCGATGTCGATCATGTCAAACAGTCGCGTGACGCGACCAACCTCGTCGCCCCACGTGTCGTCAGGCTCGTCGACGGTGAGGATCAACTCAAAGTCATCGCGATGCTTCCACATGTCGAACTGGTAGCGAAAAAGGATCTCGCTCGGGTTCTTCGCGCCGTACAAGATCGTGACCTTGCCAAAGTCGTGGCGGTCGTCGTGAATGTGATTGATGAGCGACTTGAGCGGCGCGATACCGAGTCCACCGGCCACGAGCAACATGTCGTGGCCTTTCATCTCCTTGAAGGGGAATCCGCGCCCGAACGGGCCGCGCAACCCAACGATGTCGCCGCACTGCTTCTTGTGCAGTGCACCGGTGACATCTCCGGCGTTGCGCACACACAGCTCAATGAAGCCCTGCTTGCTGGGTGCCGAGGAGATGGAAATGGGCGCTTCTCCCACACCAAATAGCGACAGCTCCACGAACTGACCTGAGGCGAACTGGAAGGTCTCCCGGACTGAATCGTCGATGATTCGCATCTCGAAGAGCTTCTCGTTTTCGGTGAGATCCATGATCGAGGTGATCCTTGCCGGCCAAGGTCGATACGGATTGGCGGTGAATTCACGATTGAGCGGAGTCACCTAAGACACGCCTCCCATCTCAAGTGCAGTGACGACCTCGCGCGGGCTGATGCCTGCGAGGCACGCGCGGGCACATCGGCCGCAGCCGACACACAACACGCGTTCGAACTTGGAAAGATAGCCCCATTGCTTGTGGTAGTAGCGGTACTTGACCCGACTGGCGCGGGACTCC
>JAURYZ010000143.1 GCA_030653635.1 Coriobacteriia bacterium
AACTTCGACGGCGTCCGCGGGACCTGCCTGTTTGACGGTCTTGCCGAGCTGATCGACCAGAGCACGAACACGGCCGTGAGAGGTGCCGGCGACCAACGGGTCCCCGCCCTTCAGCGTGCCTCTCTGGACAAGCACAGTCGCCACAGGCCCACGACCCTTGTCAAGCTTGGCTTCGATGACAACACCAGAAGCGTATGTATCCGGATTTGCCTTGAGTTCGAGTACATCTGCCTGAAGCAGAACCATCTCAAGCAGATCCTCGATGTGGAGACGCTGCTTGGCCGAGACGTTGACAAAGATGTTCGTTCCACCCCACTCCTCGGGCACGATCTCGTGCTCGGTGAGCATCTGGCGGACGGTTTCGGGATTGGCGCCGTCCTTATCGATCTTGTTGACAGCAACAATGATCGGCACGCCGGCAGCTTTCGCGTGATGGATGGCCTCGACGGTCTGTGGCATCACACCGTCGTCCGCAGCGACCACGAGGATGACTATGTCGGTGATGTTCGCGCCTCGAGCACGCATGGCAGTGAACGCCTCATGGCCCGGAGTGTCGATAAAGGTGATTTGCCGTCCGTTGCGATGAACGACCGATGCACCGATGTGCTGGGTGATGCCGCCTGCTTCAGTCGCTGCGACGCCGGTCTCACGGATGGCGTCGAGTAGCGACGTCTTACCGTGATCGACGTGACCCATGACAGTAACAACCGGCGGGCGCGGCATGAGATCTGCCTCGTCGTCGACGAAGGTCCACCCGGCCTCTTCTTCTGGACTCACGACGGCGACCCGACGATCTAGGTCGTCAGCAATGAGCTCGACGACGTCGCTCATCATCGGCTGGTTAACCGTCAGAGGCATTCCCAAGAGCATGAGCCTCTTGATGATCTCGTTTGGAGGTAGTCCGAGCGCCTCGGCGAACTCCCCGACAGTCACGCCCTCGGTAACAGTGACAAGATCGCTTTGCACCGCAGGAGTGTCGTTGTCGGCTGCCGGAGTGGCAACATCCACTACAACTACAGCCGCCGCCTGATCAGCGCGCTTGTCCTTCTTCTTCTTGCGCTTTCCTCCACCGGCTTGAGCAGCAGCCACAGAAGCTTTTGCTTCCTCGATGACCTTATTGCGCGATGCTTGCTCTGCCTCTTGCGCCATACGGCGGTAGCGCTCTTCTTCTTCCTTCTCCAGGCGTGCAGCATCCACGGCGTTACGCTTGGAGTCTTCCACTGCAGTGACCTTGGCGGCTTCTGCGGCGGCTTCTGCGGCTTGGGCAGCTGCCTCAGCCTCAGTCTTGGCGACCTCTTCGGCTACCTTGGCTTCAGCGGCTTCCGCGTCTGCCTTGGCCTGGGCCTCAGCCTCACGCTTTGCGCGCTCCTCGGCCTCACGACGCCTGCGGTCATCATCCTCGGCTTTGCGAATGGCCTCTTCGGCCTCACGCTTCTTCGCCTCTTCCGCATCATGCTTGGCGCGCTCCAGCTCCATCTCCGCCTGCTTTTCGGCGATGATGGGCCCGAGGTCCTTACGAATCTTGTCCACGTACGCCTCGACGAGTGTCGATGCGTGGTTCTTTGCGGGGATCTTGAGCCCGGCGAGGTGATCGAGGAGTTCTTTCGAACTCATCCCGAACTCCTTTGCCAGCTCATGTACTCTCATGCTCGGCATACGTGCACGTCACCGTCCTTGCGAAGTCGCCAGCGTCTCAATGACCTGGTCGAACTCTCGTCTCAGTCTGTCTATGTCGTCTTCCTTGAGGTGCACTCGCAACGCCGAATCCAGGCGCTTGCGACGCACCGCCGCGTCAAAACAATCCGGCTGGGCACACAGATACGCTCCCCTACCATTGGCCTTACCGGTCGAATCAACCGACACATCGCCTTTTGGTGTGCGCACCACCCGTACGAGCGCTCGCTTATCCGAGCCGGTCGCACAACCGATGCAGGTGCGCAGGGGTGTCTTCCGTACCGTGACCACTACTTGGCGTCCTCCTTCTGGTGGATGCGGCAGTGAACACTGCCCGATACCGCCTTGTTGCGGCACCGCAGCCCAGATGAGGTCACGGCGACGCAGCGGCCGTCGTACTCCTCATCGGTCGCACCCAGGTCACCTGCGGCCACAGCGTGGGCAAGGCCCTGCTCGGCTGCTTGTGACTGACTCTTGATATCGATACGCCATCCAGTGAGCTTTGCGGCTAGACGAGCGTTCTGCCCCTCTTTGCCAATCGCAAGCGAAAGCTGGTCGTCGGGAACAATCACAGTCGCTGTGTGCGAGCCATCGTTCGCCATGACGCGGGTAACTTTGGCCGGAGACAATGCGTTGGCGACATAGGTCGCCGCATCCTCTGACCACGGTACGACGTCGATTCTCTCGCCGCGAAGCTCGCCGACGATCATGCGCACGCGGCTACCCTTGGGGCCAACGCACGCACCAACGGGGTCCAGCCCAGACTCGCGGCTAGAGACAGCAACCTTGCTACGCAGACCGGGTTCGCGGGCAACGCTCTTAATCTCAACGATCCCGTCGTAGATCTCGGGGACCTCGAGCTCGAACAGACGGCGAATGAGACCTGGATGTGTCCTGGAAACGACGATCGAAGGCTCGTTGGAGGTCTTGCGCACCTCGATGATATAGGCCTTGATCCGCTGGTTGTGATCGTAGCGTTCATTGTGCGGCTGCTCGCTGGGAGGAAGCAGAGCCTCAACGCCTTCGCGAAGCTTGATGAGCGTATATCGCGAATCCGACTGCTGAACTGTACCCGTGACGCTCTCACCGACGCGGTCAGAGTACTCGTCAAAGATTTTTTCGCGTTCCGCCTCACGGATCGAGCCCATGATCACGCTCTTGGCCGCCTGCGCAGCTATGCGTGATACATCCTTGGGAGTGATGTCATGCTCCTCGAACTCAGGCTCTTTCTCTGTGCCGCCCACGGGCACGAGTTCGTAAACATATATGCGTCCGGTCTCACGATCGAGCACCACGCGGGTGTCGTTCTCAAGATCCAAAATCCGCTTATAGGTCTGGGCAAGCTGCTGCTCCAGTTTGTCGAGCATCTCGTACTCGTCGATGTTCTTCTCGCGGGCGAGCGCTTTGAGGGCGTCCATCAGCTCTGAACTCATCAGTCGTCCGCTCCCTTCTTTTGGTTAAAGTCCACGTCGCCTTTGATGTTGGCCTTGGAGACCGACGCGAAGGGTACGCGAAACGTCTGTCCGTCGATATCGAGAACGATGACCTCGTCCTCAACCGCAGTAATGATGCCCGTGAATCTCGTGCGACCCTCGATCGTCCTGGTCTTCATGACCGCCGTCGATCCGATGAATCGCTCAAAGTCCTCAATCTTGCGCAAAGGCCGATCGATGCCAGGTGTGCTCACCTCAAGGGTGTAACCACTCGGTATTGGATCCTCGGCATCAAGCACCTCAGATATCCAGCCGTTTGCAGCCACTATCGCATCGATGTCGAGGCCGCCATCACGATCCAGAAGCACGCGCACCAACGGTGCCTTGGTAGCGCCGGCGGTTTCCACGGCGACGAGTTCGTAACCTTCGCGCGCGGCAACAGGAGCCAGAAGCGTCTCAATCCTCTCATGCAATGGTACCTGCATAGCCGACCTACCTCCCTCCAGAACAAAAAAAGCGGGGGTTACCCACTTCTCGCGAGAAACGACAGATTCACGTGCGAAAGGGATTCTACCACAGGGTTTTAGGCGTTCAAAGCACAAGCGACGCCCGGCCGGGTGGTTTGAGAATCGCGAAGACGGCCATGCAGCCCAAATCAGCTTTGGGATGGCGAGGGCTATCTCACCTCAAAGCCAAGAGCTCAGCTTCGACCATTTGCGCAACATGGACGGCTGCCTGCTCGATCGGCACCTCGAGGCGCACGCCTGTCATGCGCGATTTGACCTCAACGATGCCGTTGGCCACGCCCTTCTTGCCCACGACGACCTGGAGGGGATAGCCGATCAGATCAGCGTCCGCAAACTTCACGCCGGCCCGGTCGTCGCGGTCATCGATGATGGTCTCAATTCCGGCATCTGCCAGCGCATTCCATATCCGGTCTGCAATCGGGTAGACCACGTCATCGCCCACCGACAACGGGACGACGGCGACTTGAATCGGAGCGACGCTCATCGGCCACAAGATGCCATTCTCGTCGTTGTGCTGTTCGATAACGGCCGCCAAAGAGCGCGTGATACCTACGCCGTAGCATCCCATGATAAAGGGCTGCTCGGTGCCATCCTCGGCGGTGAAGGTCGCGCCCATCGACTCGGAATAGCGCGTGCCGAGCTGGAAGACCTGTGAGACCTCGATACCGCGAGCGCCCTTGAGGTCCCCTCCGCACTCAGGGCAACCGTCGCCAAGAGCAGCAAGTACGATGTCTCCCCACTGTTCAATCTGAAAGTCCCGACCCGGCATCGCTCCGAAGTAGTGATAGTCGTTCTCATTGGCGCCGACTGCCCAAGCAACCTCGCCCTTGAGTGAGACATCGGCTACAACGAGCGCACCTGCGGGCGGTTTCACGGGACCGAGAGAACCCTTGGGGATGTCAAAACGCTTGAAATCGTCCTCGTCGAGTAGCTCCAAACCGGGTACCGCCCGATCAGCCTTCAGAGGATTGAGCTCGCGATCCCCCGGAACGCACAAGTACACGAGACGGCCATCGGGCGTCTTGGCGGCCATCGTCTTGACGGTATCGTGCTCGGCGACCCCGAACGCCTCAGCAAGTTCGGCGATGGTGTGAAGTCTTGGGGTATGCACCTTTTCAATGTCGCGAGGCTGCGTGGTAGTAGGAACTCTGCGAATCACCGTTTCAGCCGCCTCGACATTCGCGGCCCATCCACAATCGCAGTACACGAGTTCAGCCTCACCGTTGTCGGCAAGCGCCATGAACTCAGTGGTGACCTTGCCACCGATCTGACCGGAGTCAGCCTCCACGGGGCGATACTCCAACCCGAGACGATCGCAGATTCGACCATACGCGCGTGCCTGATCTTCGTAGTGCTCCTGGAGGGACTCCTGCGTCGCATGGAACGAGTATGCGTCCTTCATGATGAACTCGCGCCCACGAAGCAGACCGTAGCGCGGACGCATCTCGTCGCGGAACTTCATGTTGATCTGGTACAGGGAGAGCGGCAGGTCGCGATAGCTGCGTACCTCGTTTCGCACTAGGGTTGTGATGATTTCCTCGTGCGTGGGCCCAAGGCAAAAGTCGCGTCCAGCGCGATCCTTCAGGCGAGCCAGCTCGGGGCCATACAGGTCCCAGCGGCCCGACTCGTGCCACAGTTCGGCAGGCTGCACGATCGGCAACATGAGCTCCTGTGAGCCTATAGAGTCCATCTCCTCGCGCACGATCTGCTCGATCTTGCGGATGGAGCGCCATGCCAAAGGCAGGAAGGTATAGATGCCCGCCGCGACCTTGCGGATCATGCCAGCGCGAAGCAGAAGCCTATGACTGGGGACCTCGGCCTCTGCCGGATCCTCTTTAAGTGTGGGTGCGTAGAGTTCGCTCGCGCGAAGCGCGACTCGGTTGCGTGACATACGGGATTGGAACCTCCTGGATAGCGGACGGGCCGCGCCTCGAGAGCACGGCCCGCTCGAAACAATACTTCTTCGGCAGTCTACCCGATACCACGATCATCAGGGTGGACCGACTCGATAAGCTCATCTGCCCCACTGACCAGACTCATGATCATTCGAGCCACAAGATCCTGGACGATGATGGTGGAGCGATTGCCTTGCGCTTGGAATGCATCCTTGAGCGCGGGCTTGACAGCCGGATCACCGGACAACTCCAAGATCACGTCGATCTCGGATGCCTTGGCTGCAAGCACGCTCGCGTGCTCACAGTAAAAGACACCGTTTGCTCGGGCCAACTCGGCACCCGAACTGTTCGGGTCTACATCGGCGATTCCGACGATCTCGATAAACGGGCGGCCCATCAGTTCCTTGATGAGCGGTGTCGCAGCGCGCCCGCCCCCGACAATGGCAACGCGAATGACCTCTCCCATGAATCCTCCTAGGTATGACCGGCATTCGAACCTTCATGCCGAGGATAGCGCAACCAAGCCCAGTGTGGAGTCCAGAATGCGAATGACCCACGTGGCGAAGCGCGAGGACCCGCGAAACTACACGTTCTCGGCATCCAGACGATCAATCTCGGCCATCAACGCATCAACGATCTGATCCTCGGGCACCTTTCGGAGCGCCACACCCTTGGCAAATATCAGACCCATGCCCTTGCCCGCCGCGACACCGATGTCAGCCTCTCGGGCTTCCCCCGGCCCGTTGACCACACAACCCATAACAGCGACCTTCACCGGGGTGCGTCGAATCCGCAAGCGCCGCTCGATCTCCTCGGCGACGGGAATTAGATCAATCTGACAGCGACCGCAGGTGGGGCAGCTCACGAGCTCAGGACCGAGACGCCGAATGTCCAAAGCGCCGAGAATCTCCCACCCAACCATGACCTCCTCGACAGGATCGGCCGTAAGCGAGACCCGGAGTGTGTCTCCGATACCCTCGCGCAATAGCGCGCCGATGCCGACCGACGACTTGACCGTTCCGGACATCGAGGTACCAGCTTCTGTGACACCAATATGCAGCGGGTATGGCACACGCTCGGCCAAAAGCCGATATGCATCGATCGTTGCGTTCACGCTCGATGCCTTTGCAGAGACCACGATGTCTCTAAATCCGCGGTCCTCGAAGTGCTCGCAAAATGTCTGTGCACTTGCTGCAAGCTTCTCGGCCAGCGGCCAATCGCGGTCGTGGTATTCCTCGGCAAGAGAGCCGGCATTGACGCCGATACGGATTGGGATGCCCGCCTCGCCTGCCGCCTCGATGACCGCATCCACGCGCTCGGTCGCTCCTATGTTCCCCGGGTTGATGCGCAGCTTGGCAGCACCCCGCGCGGCTGCTTGAATAGCGAGCCGATGATCGAAGTGAATATCGGCTACCACCGGAATCGGCGAGGAAGCGCATATCTCGCGAAAGCCGTCCAGAGCCACGGCGTTGGGAATCGCAACTCGCACGATCTCGCAGCCAGCCTCGGTCAAACGAGCGATCTGTGCAAGAGTGGCAGCCGGATCACACGTGTCGGTGTTGGTCATCGATTGCACCGTCACAGGAGCGCCCCCGCCGACGGCCACGCCGCCAACCGATACCAAACGAGTTTGCCTGCGCTCGATCACGAGCCTTCCCCCAAGTTGGTGCCGTCGAGTGCGTCCTGCA
>JAURYZ010000010.1 GCA_030653635.1 Coriobacteriia bacterium
CTGCGCGCACTGGACCGGGTCGGCGGCTTTGCAGCACCTTGCGCTCCCCGCGACTGGTCGCATGGCTGCTTGTGATCGTGACCTGCTGGCTTGTTCTGGGCACTCTGGTTCCGCAGACGTCGATGGACGCGGCAAAGTCCGAGACGTGGGCCCGTGCGCATCCGACGCTCGAGCCAATCGCGAGCGCACTCGGGCTTCACGCGGCCTACACGCAGCCCTTCTTTGTCATGCTCATGTTCCTGCTCGCCGCCTCGACCGCAATCTGCGCATGGGAGCGCACCCGTCATGCAGCCCGCATGTCGACAACCAAAGGCTCAATCACTCCGGCTCAGCTGAACCGCCTGCGCAACTCAGAGAGCATCGATCTGCCTGCCGAGGAACACGCGGATCCCCAAGCGTCGCTTGTGCGCGCTGCAGCGTCCTTGCGTTCGCTTGGCCTGCGCGGTCCGCTGGGTCCCAGACTGCTCGAATCCTCTTCCGGCTTATGGGGGCTTTGGGGCAGCCCGGTCTTTCACTGGGCACTGGTTGCCCTGATCGTACTGATCCCGCTTGGTCGACTCACTCGGGCCGAGGGCCTTATGGGGGTCGTTGCCGGATCCTCGCGTGTCGATGCGCGTGAAGCGTATGGTCTTGTAGATGAGGGCCCCTTGCACAGCCGGTTCACCGGACTTGATATCGGAGTCGAGCCCGGCATCGACTTGAGCTACGACGATGATGGCATCGACCGTGGCCCGGCTCCTGTAGTTACGCTGTCGCGGGATGGTCAAGTGCTCGCCGAGCAGAGAGTCTATCCCAACCGACCATTGCGGTATGGATCGTTGACTGTGCACATGAGCGAGCTCGGCGTTGGGGCCGCATACTCGCTGGTCACCAGTGATTCGGTGGTCCTCAAGGATCAGGCGCTCATCGATGTGATTGAGGGCGACAGCCGCACATATACTCCGTACTCAACGTCGTACGGGGATGGATCCGGCGCTGCGGTGGTCTCGGTCACGGTTGGTATACCGGATGACTCATCCATTCCAATCGATGACTCCGAGAAGCAACGTAGACAGGTGAGCATCGTTGCCACGGGGCCTGCTGGGGACACCGTCGCTCTACTGGCGGGTGTCGGTGATACCATCGATCTAGGCGGCGGCCTAGGGATGCAAATCGATGCGGTCGACTACTACGCGAGACTCTCCGTCGTAGATGATTGGTCTGTGGATTGGATATATGCCTTGTTCGCCATCGCGGTACTCTCTGTGTCCGTGTCGGTCTTGGTGCCCCACCGCGTTGCACGAGTCTATCTCGACACGGCGGTCACGCCACCGGTGCTCAGGCTGGACACACGTCATAGCCGCAGCTCGCCTGAGTTCCACCAGAAGGTGCGTGAGGCTCTCGAGGGTGAGAGGACGGAGGAATCGTGACGCACGAGATCGTGCTCATGTGGACAGCGGTCACGTGCTACGCACTGTCTGCGATGCTGTTCAGTATCGCATTCGTGTTCAGGAAGCAGGCCTTGTTTCGCTGGGCGTTGATTATGGGCCTGCTCGGCCTGTTGCCCCATGCAATCGCGATCGGCGTGCGATGGGATCGCGTAGGACATCCGCCAGCGCTCGGCTTCTACGAGGTGGTCTCGTCGTACGCCTTCATTTCTGTCTCGGCGTTCGGGCTTTTGGCATGGCGTCGACGCACTATGGCGCCGCTCGGTGTTGTGCTCATGCCGATCTCGTTTCTCCTGCTTGGCGCAGCGATGTTCACCTCTAGGGCCGATCTGGAACTCACAAGCACGCTAGCGAGTTGGTGGCTCAATATCCATGTGGCGTTCGCGAAGCTCTCCTACGGGGCATTCGTGGTGTCATTTGCTCTTGCTTTGGTGTATCTGTATCGCGAGCGGGCGAAGGGGGCACTGGCTGATGTACTGGCGAAACTGCCTGCTCAAGAGATCATCGACGATCTGGAGTTCCGTTTCGCGGGCGTTGGATTCGTGTTCCTCGGCGTCATGATCGTTGCGGGCGCGATATGGGCCGATCAAGCGTGGGGTCGCTACTGGGCGTGGGATCCGATCGAGACGTGGTCGCTCATTTCCTGGGTCGTCTATGCGCTCTACCTTCACACTCGCCTGACCCTCGGTTGGCGGGGCCGGAAGTCGGCGTTGCTGGCTATCTCGGCCCTTCTGGTCGTTCTGTTTGCGTTCATCGGGGTCCCCCTCGTGTATCAGTCGATCCACGGTGCATATCTACTCGGCTACTGACGGTTTTGACCTGCTCGGGAGTTGTTGCGGGATGACTCGCACGGATGCGTATTTCGCGTATTTCGGTCGTTAAGATTGGTTCAAACTCGGGCGGACGCGTGATAGACTAAGGTGTGGCGCTCCCGACTGCGTCTATTTATGCATGCACAACCAAGCTGCCGTCTAATGGCAGCGCCGGGAGGACTGTTGGACGACCCCGTGGTCGTCATAGGCGACACTGATTCCATCGCGGATATCTCCGACGGTGGAGTACAGAAGCGCGGGTCGAAGCGCTGGCTGATGCTGGCGCTTCTCCTGCTGTTGCTTCTGTGCTCGATCACCACGATCGTCGACACCTGGATGTCACGCGGCCCCGACCAGGCGCGCTTCGTGACGCGCAATCTGGACTGCTTGCAGTGTCACACGGAGCTCATCCCCGACATGTCCCAAGCCTCGGTGCATAACCCGTTCCTGCTCAAGGAATGCACGGTATGTCACACACCGCATGGCCAGGAAGTAGAGCGCACTATTCTCTCGGGCCCGTCCCGCACCTGGCAGCGCGCTCGGACGCTGGTCGAATGGCTTCCTCTCAAGTGGCTCCTGACGTCTTATGACAGCATCACGGGGGTCACCACGACTGAGGGCGGCGGCAAGGTCAAGAGCGTCAAGACCGAGAAGGTCAAGGGCAACGACTCAAACCTAGTGGCTCCCGCCGACGAGCTGTGCTGGATCTGTCATGGCAACTTGGGCTACAAGCTCAGTGAAGCCTATCAGCACAATCCCTTTGGCCAAGGCTACTGTGTGACCTGCCATGACCCGCACTCTTCGCAGTACCGCGGTCTCCTTAAGCAAGACGAGCGCGACCTGTGCGTCACCTGTCACCCAGTTGCCGCTGAGATGGCGCGCGACCAAGTACATCCGCCGTTCGAGGGTCGCTTCTGCACGAACTGCCACGATCCACATGCATCTGAGTGGAAGGGCATCTTGGTCACGAACCAGCGCGACCTGTGCTTCACCTGTCACCCATCGGTCGCTCCGTTGAGCCTGAAGGCCGTGCAACATCAGCCCTTCGAGTACGACAACTGCACCGGTTGCCATGAGCCCCACGGCTCCAACATCACCCCGCTGTTGCTCGAAGATCAGCCCAACCTGTGCTATCGGTGTCACGGCGAGATCAAAACGGACTTCCTCAAGCCGAGCCATCACCCGGTCGATACCGTCAAGCTTGACTGCGCTGACTGCCACAACCCGCATGCCACCGATTACGCGGCCCTGCTCGTCGCCAGGGACAACAAGCTGTGCTACACGTGCCACAGTGACTACCCCAAGAAGGCCACATACGATTCCTCGGCACATTCGCAGGGCAAGGTGCTGTGCATCGGGTGTCATACCCCGCACGGTTCGCAGTACGCGCCCATTTTGCGTGACAGCAATCCTGACTTATGTCTCACCTGCCACGTGGCTTATGACGCAACCGACCAGAACAAGCATCCGGTGCGCCCGGTCTACTTCGACATCAATGCGGGCAAGGGGCTCACCTGTTCGTCGACATGCCACGATCCGCACGGGACGACGAACAACTACATGTTGCGTCAGTATCCATCGCCGTTGGACGGCAACTGCTTGATCTGTCACCGCGCTACGCCCGGCAGAGGCGTCGGCAACGACTACTAGTTGGAGTGGAAGTACATGCCCCGCATCTCCTTTGACGCATACCGGGACCCCTCTCGTCGCCCTCGGGCCATTATCTGGACCGTCACGGTACTTGTTGGACTAGTCGCAGTCGTCCTGGTAGCGCTCGGGGTTACCTCCACTTACTGGTTCTGCGCCAACGGGTGTCACAAGGTTCAGGACGACACGATCACCGCATTCGACGCCTCCTCGCATAACAAGATTTCCTGCATGGCGTGTCATATGCCCGTCAACGCAGACCCGATCACCTTCGTTTTGCACAAGGCCAAGGCCCTAGGCGAGCTGTACCTGACTGCTACGAACAGCTTCGAGCTGCCGTTGAATGCGCAAT
>JAURYZ010000016.1 GCA_030653635.1 Coriobacteriia bacterium
ACTCCTGATGCCGTGGCCAAGCCGGTCGATGTGGCGGCGATGTGGGTTGAGCTAGAGGAATCGGTGCTCGTGGTGGGCAATGGGCTTGCGAAGTATCCGGAGCTGTTCGACGCCGAGGACAGCGGCCTTTCCATCGGACCCCAAGAGTTGTGGGCACCCAGCGGCGCAGGCCTGCTTGCCGCGTACCAAGCGGCGCTTCAGGCCGGGACCGCCGGCGACGGAGATCCGGGACTGCTGCTCCCCGTGTACACCCGGCTGTCTGATGCCGAGGAGAACGAGTGCGCGCGTGCGGGTGCTGTGGCTGCGCCATTGCCGCCATCGGGCGTCGACGGGCCTTCGAATCGGGGCGGCAGATGAGCGCGAGCATTCGACCAATGACGATTGACGATCTCGATACAGCCGTGGCCATCGAGCGGGCTTCTTTTCCGCGCCCTTGGACTCGAGCCATGTTCGCCGAGGACCTATCCCGAGACGATCGCGTGTGGATCGCAGCCGAGACGGGCGGTCGGCTGTGTGGTTACGCCGGTGCCACATGGCACGCAGACGAGGCGCACATCATGAACCTCGCAGTCGAGTCTGCTCATCGGCAGCAGGGGCTCGCGACGGCGCTTCTGTCTGAGCTTCTCGAGCTACTGGTCTGCCGTGGCGTGCATCGGGCGACTTTAGAGGTGCGCGAGCACAACGATGCAGCGCGTCGCTTGTACGAGTCCGCAGGGTTTCGTGCCGTGGGCGCGCGTCCTGGCTACTACACAGAAACTGGTGAGGACGCCGTGATCATGTGGACCGACGATTTGGCGGCTCCGGGTGCTTCAGCGCGGCTTGAGGTCCTGGGCGAGCATGCCGCGCAGGCGCTTAGCGATGTGCCGGCCAATGAACTCGTGTTGGCCATCGAGAGCTCGTGCGACGAGACCGCCGCGGCGGTCATGCGCGGGGGCACAGAACTGCTGTCAAGTGTGGTAGCCAGTCAGGTGGACTTCCATTCGCGCTTCGGGGGCGTAGTGCCTGAAATCGCGAGTCGCAAGCACACTGAAGCGATTGTCGCCGTGATTGACGAGGCGCTTACGGAAGCTGGCGTGGGCTTCTCGGATTTGGACGCGATTGCGGTGACTTACGGCCCGGGACTGGTCGGCGCGCTCGTGGTGGGACTCGCGTACGCGAAAGGCCTTGCGTTGGCGACGGGGCTTCCTTTGGTGGGCGTGAACCACCTAGAGGGACACATCTTTGCCAACATGCTTGCCGATGAACGAGTCGCTCCACCGCTTGTTGCGCTGGTTGTGAGCGGAGGTCACACATCACTCGTGCACATGCCAGAGTGGGGCGTATACCGCACAATGGGCGAAACCTTGGACGACGCCGCTGGCGAGGCATTCGACAAGGTAGCCAAGTTCTTGGGACTCGGCTACCCCGGCGGACCGATCATCTCGAAGCTGGCCGAGGCCGGCAATGCGGCAGCGATCGATTTTCCGCGAGCCATGATGCACTCCGGTGATTATTCGTTCTCGCTGTCCGGCCTCAAGACGTCAGTGATCAATCACATACGCCACGAGCGTGACGCCGGTCGTGAGGTCGATGTGCCGGATCTGGCGGCGTCGTTTCAGCAGGCCGTCATCGACGTGCAGGTATCCAAAGCCGTCAAGGCCGTGAAGGAGACTGGAGTCGGCACGTTCTGCTTGGCTGGCGGGGTGGCGGCCAACCGAGCATTGCGTCAGGCAATGACGCTGGCGATGGAGGCCAACGGGGTGCTAGTTTCGGTGCCGCCGTTCGCTCTTTGTACTGACAACGCGGCCATGATTGCCGCGGCCGGCACCCATCGACTTCGCAGGGGTGATAGGCTCGATCTCGATGCCGAGGCAGTCCCGAATCTTAGGTTGGGCGAGTAGGCAAGACGCGCTCAAGACGCGACCACGGACGCGACCAAGATGGCGCGTTTCCGTGACAAGGGCGCGCAGGTTTGGGTATGTTTATGGGGGTGTTCTTCGCGAGGTTCGCACTTTGGCACCATGACGTGCCCAAAGCCGAGATGGGGAGTGATGTTGATGTTACGACGTCTTCGTTCAACGCTAGGAGTGATGCTGACGGTTGCCTTGGTAGCCGCACTCGCGCCGGCAGCTGCGCTGGCAATCGATCCACTCGCGGTCTATTACCCGCCTGATGCATACGAGCCGGACAATACACCGGCAACGGCGATGTCCTACGACGCCGACATGGAGGTCACGCAGCACACGCTTACTGACGTTGACGACGAGGACTGGGTGATGTTCTCCGCCGAGGAGACCGGCCAACCGTTCCTTCTTGAGGCGGAGCCGACTGCGGGTCGAGATGTCGACCTACATATGTATGTTTACGCCGCGGCCGACACCGTAAATGAGATCACGGAGAACGACGACGCCCTGTGGAACACCTATGGTCCGCAAGTCTACTTCGAGGCGCCGTCACCGGGTGACTATTACCTTAAGGTGATGACCCACTATTCGGGCGCAAACGGCGCGATAGGTGCCTACACCCTGACGGTTTCCGATGGCATTGCGCGCCGCATCTACGGTGCGGATCGGTTCGACACCGCCGTCAAGGTCTCGAAGACCATCTGGCCGATGACGGACCTATGGGGTTCGTACCAGGATCCCATCAATGGAAACAGCCCGTATGATCCGGAGTGCATCGTCATCTCAAATGGTTTGAACTGGCCCGACGCCCTTGCCGGCTCAGCGTTCGCGGCAGCTGCTGATGGAGTTTTGTTGCTGGCCCGTCCCGACGGCCTTCCTGCAACGACGGCCGCAGAGATGAAGCGTCTCATGACAATGGCTTACGGCTTGGACCCGGAGAGTAGCCTATATTACGGAATGAGGGTCTACATCCTTGGTGGCACCGCCGCCGTCGGCCAGAAGGTCGAGGACCAGATCGCTGCTATGGATGGAGTGGGCGAGGTCGTGCGACTCAGTGGTGCCAGCCGCTATGAGACGGCGGTCGAGGTAGGATCCGAGTTCGTGGGCTTTGTCGGACTGGGCAGCCCTGCCACAGCATTCGTGGTAGGAGGCGCCAACCCATGGGACGCCCTTGCAGCTAGCCCCGTGGCGGCAAATGCAGGCGCTCCTGTTCTCTTGAGTGGGAAGTCGGATGTTCCCACAGCGACCATCGACTTTCTCACGGATAATGCAATCGAGCGGGTGGTCGTGGTAGGCGGACTGGCCACACTCGACGCTGCGGCCTTTGCCGAGCTGGACGCCGCAGTCACCGACGTCCAGCGCGTGGCGGGCGCGACGCGGTACGAGACTGCAATGGATATCGCTCAGTGGGGTGTTGATGGGGTGGGGATGGATGCGGGCTCGGTTGTCTTGGTGTCGGGCACGAGTTTCGCCGACGGTCTTGCGGCAGCTCCAATATCCTGGTACTCGAACGGCCCCATGCTGCTGACCCGACCCGATTACCTCGTAGACGAGGTCTATGACTTCTTCGAGGCCAACGGCATGCCGTCTTCGGGCAGCTATGTCGTCGGTGGCACTGCAGCGGTACACGACGATGTCTACTGGGAGTTCAAGGTTGGAGTCTGGAGCTACCTGGCCAGTCTTCCGTAGCCTGTATCCCAGTTAGTTGGTGCGTACTAGAAAGGCCCGGCGCTGGCGTCGGGCCTTTCTTCGTCGACTCGGCAGCGGTTGTGTCGGATTGATGGAGAGCTTGGGCCGCAAGGGTGGTTGCGCGCTTCTGTCGGGCATACTAGAATCGCTTCTACTGGCACTCGACGCATTAGAGTGCTAGCAAGCGTGACGGTCGGGTGCGAGGTGGGTATAGCCCATGTACGCAAGAGCGTCGCGAGGGGGCGTGTGCAAGAATCGCGCCCCTCGGAATATTGTTCTGTTCGATCGATCAGGAGGGTAGTTCATGAATCTCAAGCCGTTGGGCGATCGTGTGATCGTCAAGCCGGCGGATGCCGAGGAGAAGACCCAAAGTGGTCTGTTCATCCCGGACACCGCGAAGGAGAAGCCGCAGCGCGGCGAGGTTGTCGCTGTTGGCGATGGCAAGCTCAAGGACGATGGAGTTCGCGTGCCGATTGACGTGAAGGTCGGCGATACCGTCATCTTCTCTAAGTACGGCGGTTCCGAGGTCAAGATCGACAATGTCGAGTACAAGATCCTCGACGCAGAGCGTGATATCATCGCCGTCGTAATCGACTAGGCGAGCCCATCTCAGCACTGAATGAAGGAGGAGTTACCTTAAGATGGCTAAGCAGATTCGTTTCAATGAGGAGGCTCGCCGCGGCCTCGAAGCCGGCGTCAACAAGCTGGCTGATGCGGTCAAGGTCACCCTCGGCCCCAAGGGCCGTTGGGTCGTCCTTGAGAAGAAGTTCGGCGCCCCACTGATCACCAACGACGGTGTGACCATCGCCAAGGAGATCGAGCTTGAGGATCCCCTCGAGAACATGGGCGCCCAGCTCGTCAAGCAGGTAGCCAGCGAGACCAACGATGTTGCTGGCGACGGTACCACCACGGCCACGCTGCTCGCACAGATCATCGTCCGTGAGGGTCTTCGCTACGTGGCTGCCGGTGGCAACCCCGTCGCGATCAACCGTGGCATCGAGAAAGCGCGCGACGCCGTTCTCGCGGCCATTAAGGCTGACTCTCGCGACGTTGCAGACCAAGACGAGATCGCCCAGGTCGGCACCATCTCGGCACGCAACGAGGCCATCGGCAAGCTGATCGCCCAGGCCATGGAGAACGTCGGCAAGGACGGCGTCATCACGGTCGAGGAGTCGCAGGGCATCAATGACGAGATCGAGCTCGTCGAGGGTATGCAGTTCGACAAGGGCTACACCTCGGCGTACATGGTCACCGATCCGGATCGCATGGAGGCCGTTCTCACGGACCCGCTGATCCTTATCGCCAACCAGAAGATCAGCAACATCCAAGACCTGCTCCCGATCCTCGAGAAGGTCATGCAGCAGGGCAAGCAGCTGCTGATCGTTGCCGAGGACCTCGAGGGAGAGGCCATGGCCACCCTGGTCGTCAACAAGCTTCGCGGAACCTTCACCTCCGTCGCCGTTAAGGCGCCGGGCTTTGGTGATCGCCGCAAGCGTATGCTCGAGGACATCGCGATCGTCACCGGCGGTCAGGTTGTTTCCGAGGAGCTCGGGATCAAGCTCGACACGATCGGCGCAGAGATGCTCGGTCGCGCCAAGACCGTCAAGGTCACCAAGGACAGCTGCACCATCATCGATGGCGCCGGCACCGAGGAGACCATCAAGGCCCGCATCAACCAGATCAAGGCCGAGATCGAGAACTCCGACTCTGACTTTGATCGTGAGAAGCTCCAAGAGCGTCTCGCCAAGCTCTCCGGCGGCGTCGCGGTTATCCGCGTCGGTGCTGCGAGCGAGGTCGAGCTCAAGGAGAAGAAGCATCGCGTCGAGGACGCCTTGCAGGCGACCCGCGCGGCTGTCGAAGAGGGCATCGTCCCCGGAGGCGGCATTGCGCTTCTGGCCGCCGCTTCCTCGCTTGACGCCATCAAGGTCGAGGGCGACGAAGCCGTCGGTGTCGCGATTGTTCGCCGCGCGCTCGAGGAGCCGCTCAAGACGATCGCCATCAACGCCGGGCTCGAAGGCGCTGTCGTCGTCGAGAAGGTCAAGTCCATGGACAAAGGTCTGGGCCTCAACGCCGAGACCGGCGAGTATGGCGACATGATCAAGATGGGCATCATCGATCCGGTGAAGGTCACCCGCACCGCACTCGAGAAGGCCGCTTCGATTGCCGCCTACGTGCTCATGGCCGAGGCTACCATCAACGATATCCCCTCCAAGGACGATCCGATGGGTGCAGCCGCTGCTATGGGTGGTATGGGCGGGATGATGTAACCAGCGTTCGCGCTGCGAAGAGTCTTCTTCGATACGGGCCCCGGTCGCGAAAGCGGTCGGGGCCCGTTTGTGTGATGACTTCCGTACGAAGGGTGCCCTATCTACGCGAGGTTCACAAAGCTCGGAATCAACTGAACCCTCGAGGCGTTCGGCCCGCTGATGGGCACGTTCTGGCTAGGTCAACGCCTGGATTCCCTCGGCCAAGAACTTCACGCCGAGGAACACGAGAAAGAGCGCGAGGGTGCCAATGATCACCC
>JAURYZ010000017.1 GCA_030653635.1 Coriobacteriia bacterium
CCTCCTCGTAACCCACGTATCCCGGAGGCGCGCCGATGAGCCGCTGGACGCTGAACTTCTCCATGTACTCCGACATATCGATGCGCACCATCGAGCGCTCGTCGTCGAACAGGTACTCCGCAAGCGCACGCGCGAGCTCGGTCTTGCCCACACCGGTCGGCCCCATGAAGATGAACGACCCGATCGGGCGGTCCGGGTCCGAGAGCCCCGCGCGACTCCGTCGAATCGCCGAGGAGACCGCGTGCACGGCCTCGTCCTGGCCGATAACGCGCTGGTGCAGATGTTCCTCGAGACGCGCAAGCTTCGCCAGTTCACCTTGCATCAGCCGCGAGACAGGCACACCGGTCCACATAGCGACAACCTCAGCGATTTCAGAATCGGTGACCTCCTCGTGCAGCATCGCATCCCCGCCCTGCAGGGCACGCAAGCGCTCGTCGGCGGTCACGAGTTCCTTCTCGAGCTGCGGCAACGTGCCGTAGCGGATCTCGGCCGCCTTCGAAAGATCGCCATCGCGCTCAGCGCGCTCCGCATCCACCTTCGCCTCGTCTAGCTGAGCCTTGAGGCGCTGTACGTCGGTGATCACGCCCTTCTCGGACTCCCAGCGGGCCTTAAGGCCCGAGAGGTCCTCGGCGATTCCTGCCATCTCGGCTCGCAACACATCGAGGCGCTCGACGCTCGCAGCATCGGTCTCCTTAATGAGCGCGGCTTCCTCGATCTGCATCTGCCGGTAGCGTCTGTCGAGCACATCGATCTCGGTGGGCATCGAGTCGATCTCGATACGCAGGCGCGAAGCGGCTTCGTCGATAAGGTCGATCGCTTTATCGGGAAGAAAGCGGTCGGCGATGTAGCGATCGGAAAGCGTGGCTGCGGCCACAATTGCCCCGTCGGTCACCCGCACGCCGTGGTGGATCTCGTACTTCTCCTTGAGGCCACGCAGAATCGCGATCGTGTCCTCGACACTCGGCTCGCCCACGAATACCGGCTGGAACCTGCGCTCAAGCGCCGCATCCTTCTCGATGTGCTCGCGATACTCGTCAAGCGTCGTTGCGCCAATCGCATGCAACTCACCGCGCGCGAGTGCCGGCTTTAACATGTTGCTCGCATCCATCGCGCCTTCGGCAGCGCCTGCGCCCACAAGCGTATGCAGCTCGTCGATGAACAGAATCAGCCGGCCCTCGGCCTGCTCGATCTCTCGTAGCACGGCCTTGAGGCGATCCTCGAACTCGCCGCGGTACTTCGCACCTGCCACCATCGAGGCCAGATCGAGCGAGACGACGTCCTTGTCGCGCAGACTGCTCGGCACGTCACCATCCACGATCCGCTGCGCAAGACCCTCAACGATCGCCGTCTTTCCCGTGCCCGGTTCGCCGATGAGCACCGGGTTGTTCTTGGTGCGTCGGGAGAGAACCTGAATCACCCGGCGGATCTCGTCGTTTCGCCCGATGACCGGGTCGAGCTTGCCGTCGCGTGCCGCTGTGGTGAGGTTGCGGCTGTAGCGCTCGAGCGCCTGGAACTGCGCTTCGGCGTTCTGGTCGGTAACCCGTGCACCCGATCGCAGCCCGACGACCGCCTCGAGCACCCGCGCCGACGTGACACCCGCGCCTTGCAAGAGACGCCCGGCCTCACCGGAATCCTCGGCAAGCCCCACGAGCAGATGCTCACTGCTCACATATGCATCCTTGAGCTTCTCGGCATGTTTGAACGCCGAGGACAGGACCGTATTGAGCCGGGGCCCTATCCCGGCTGGTGCGACAGCCCCGCTGCCGCTGACCTTGGGCATCTTCTCGATGGCCGCCGCAGCACCCGCCTCAAGTGCATCGGGGTCAGCGCCGATCTTTTGCACGATCGGTCGGGCGACGCCTTCTGCCGCATCCAACAGGACCTTGAGCAAGTGCTCCGGCTCCATGACCTGCGAGGATGCATCGTCGGCCACACCTTGTGCGGCCTGGAGCGCCTCTTGGGCTTTGATCGTGAGCTTATCGAGTCTCATCTCGCGCCTCCGTACCACCGCCAACTGCGTGGCGGCCACTCATGTCGCCACCCGTGAACGGATGGCCATTTCACTTCTACTCCTTGATCTTCCACGCGCCATTGTCATACACCAGCACAAAGGAGGTGGTCGTGGTGTCTTCGAACGTACCGGTCACGCGGACGACATCGAGCTTGTCCACGTATTCGAGAGTCAGGTCCGAGCCCATCGTCGGTGCGGCACCGGCTGCCCTGAGCACGTCGATAAGTTCGTATGCCGCCTCATCGGGCACCTGGTCGCCCTCGCGGGCGGGGATTGCGCTGCCCGGTGTGCGACTGGGCTCTTGTGCCGAGTCATCACCCGCAGACACCCCTCCCGGAGTACCTGTAGGAAGCTCGAGGGACGAACCAGGGGCCTTGCCGTCACCGGGCGAACCGAATGCCCAAAACGCCAAGCCGCCACCGATCAACAAGGCAACAACAACACCAGCAGCCACCTTGTTGCGGGTCACAGGGCTCATCTTTGCCTCCTGACCAATCCGCCGGTCCGCACCATCACGATTTCGGCTTTGTGCTCGCGTCTGATCCGTTCTGACTCGGCCTGCAATCTGCGCTGCAAATCCTCGGCGTTGCGGTGCAGCCGCTCGACATCGCGCTCATGGCACAGCACCTCGTGCTGCAGTTCGAGTATCCGAATCACCCCGGCCAGGTTGATACCTTCGGCCGTGAGATCTTGGATAAGGCGCAACTGCTCGATGTCCTCATCGGAGTACATCCTGGTATTGCCCGCTGACCGCTTCGGCTTGATGAGCTCTTTGCGCTCGTATATCCGAAGGGTCTGCGGATGCATGCCTGAAAGCTCGGCGGCCACGCTGATCATGTACAGCGGCCGGCCGCGCTCGCCGCGTCCGTCTCCCGATGTCATCGTAGGCCTCCTTCTTAGTCATCAAGTTCGCGTGCGAGACTTAGCCGATGTGTGCGCGCAGCTCCTCGGCATGCTCATCGGCGAACTGCTGAAGTATTTCTTTGTCTTTGCCGGAAAGCTCGGTGGGCACCATGACTTTGATGCGCACTTTGAGGTCGCCATTCCCTTTTCCCTTGAGCTTGGGGGCGCCCTTGCCCGCTAGGCGGAACACTTTGCCGTCCTGCGTGCCGGGGGCCACCTTGAGCTTCACCCTCTGGCCACCTGGCGTGGGAATCGTGACCTCCGTGCCTAAAGCGGCTTCGGTGAACGCGACCGGCAAGTCGAGCATCACGTCAGCGCCATCGCGCGTGTAGTACGCGTGTTTGCGCACGTGGGTGATCACGAACAGATCGCCCGCAGGGGCTCCATGCTCGCCCGGCTCACCTTTGCCCTTGAATCGCAGCTTCCCACCGTCTGTGACGCCCGGAGGTATGTTCACCGTGATCGGCTTGACTCGCAGTACGCGCCCCTTGCCCTTGCATGAGCTGCAGGGAGCCTCTAGAACCGTGCCCTCGCCGTTGCAGCGCGGACAAGGACGAGAAATGGCAAACATGCCGCCGCCCTGGCTCACATGGCCACTACCTTTGCATGTCTTGCAGGTGCTGCGTCCAGTGCCCGGCTTGGCGCCTGAGCCCGAACACGTCTGACACTTCTCGGCTCTCTGCACGTCGACCTTGGTGGACATCCCGGTCAAGGCCTCGTCGAAATCGATTGTGATCTCGTAGCTCAGGTCACGTCCGCGCCTAGCGGCAGGGCCCCGCGATCTACCGCCGCCAAAACCGCCGCCACCGCCACCGAAGATGTCGCCAAACAAGTCGCCCAGATCGCCGGTTTGCGCGCCGTAGCCATAGCTCTGTCCTTGGCCTTGACCGGCGCCCGGTCCCGACCAACCCGCACCCGGAGGCGCGTTGCCGCCGAAATACTGGCCGTACTGGTCGTACTGTGAACGCTTCTCTGTGTCCGACAAGACCTCATAGGCCTCGTTAAGCTCCTTGAACTTGTCCTCGGAACCGCCCGTGTCCGGATGGTGCTTGCGGGCAAGCCTGCGAAAGCCCTTCTTGATCTCATCAGCAGAAGCGTCACGCTTCACGCCGAGTATGTCGTAGTAGTCTTTGCCGGCAGCCATCACGTGCACCTAGCCTTCGCGAACCGGTCCTCCGGTGGAGACCACGACCATTGCCGGGCGCAGCACGCGTCCATGCATCTCGTAGCCCTTCTGAAACACCTCGACGACCGTGTGATCGGGCATCTCGGCATCTTCGCGCGTCTGAACGGCGTTGTGCCTGTT
>JAURYZ010000019.1 GCA_030653635.1 Coriobacteriia bacterium
GTCGCATTAACCGATCCCTCGTCCGAGTTCTCTATCGGCTCGAGAGCGTTGTCGGCCTTGGGTGGGGGGACCGCATTGAACACCTCACCTATGGTCGCCATCGAATCGCAGGTGGCGTCTGGGCCGGCAAACGCGAGCAAGGCCTCGTGGGAGTGTGTGCCAGCAGGGCCCAGGTATGCGTAACGCGTCATCTGTTCCTCACAGTTCATCGATGATTGAAGGCGTGACAGCATCCAAAGTTGGATTCACGGGCCTGATCAGCTGGGGTGAGCGCACGCGGTTCTTACCGCCGCCCTTGGCATGGTACAGCGCATCGTCCGCACAGCGAAGCAGCGACTCCTTGTCCTTCGCGTGGATCGGGTAGGTGGCGACACCGATGCTGATGGTAAGCGACTCGACCCGCTCGCCGTCACCATCCAAGAAGCGATGGGTCGCCATAGCCTCACGCAGCTTCTCCGCCACAACGAACGCTCCGGCCGCGTCCGTCTCGGGCAACACCACCGAGAACTCCTCGCCGCCATAGCGACACACGACGTCTACCTCGCGCACGACCGAGCGCAGCACCTCGCCGGTCTCGGCCAAAGCCTCATCGCCTGCGATATGACCGTTGGTGTCGTTGAAGCGCTTGAAGTCGTCCGCGTCGATCATGAGAAAAGACAGGTCCTTGTGGTAGCGTTTGGCGCGCTCAATCTCCTCGTCGAGACGCTGCTGCAAGAAGCGGTAGTTATTGAGTCCAGTAAGTTGATCGGTGATGGCCAAGCGCTTGGTCAGTTTGTAGAGCTGAGAGTTCTCGACGGCGACGAGCAGTTCGCTTGAGACGGCTTGGAGCACGAGCTTATCCTCGTCTGACATCGCATCGATCTGGTCACTCTCGGCGCAGAACACCACCATCATCTGTTTGTGGTCGACAATCGAAGTACACGAGAAGTGCGAGTCTCGGTAGTTGATGTCGTCGATGATCCCTCCGACCACCTGCACAGGGATGCTGCCGCCTGCCATGCCGACACTCGCGGAGAAGAGCGTCTCGGCGCGCATCTTGTCAATCACGAACACACAGCACGACGCGACATTGATGACTTTAGTGAGAATCTCGAGGACGAGCGGCCCCACGCGGTCGAAATCCAACGACGAGTGGATGAGTTCTGTGATCTGCGAGACCGCCTGAAGCTCGGCCAGCCGGCGTTGCAGCTGATCGTTCAGGCGCTCCTCGGCCTCGCGTTGCATGCGGATCTCGTGTTCGCGCGTTGCGAATCGCGCAACCGAATCAGCGAGCACCCATGAGATAGCAACGATCATCAACGCTTTGAGAATGGTGACGATGATGGCGACGGGTTGCATGAGATCACCCGCGACGCTGTGAATGACGATGAATGCGAACGCGGAAGCCAGTCCTACGATCCAGACCTGGCGCTGTCGAATGACCATGCTGTAAAGGACGGGAAGCGCTATCAGCACCGGATAGGACGGATCCTCGTACGAGTGATATGCAAGACCGAGCAGGCCGACAGAAAGCAGATCGAAGGCCGCGACCCACAACAACATCTGAGCCGTACGCGCCTTAAGCATTTGCTGTGAGACAGCGAGTGCGACGGTGGCGACGACGAATACGAGATAACCGCTCACAACCAGACGCACGCTCACGCTGTTGTCGATCACCGTGCTCCAATACAGCACAGCGGCCAGCAGCACGACGGCCGTGTAGCGTGCCGTCATGTAACGCCGTTCGAACAGATCCGGCAACGGTGTGGTCGTTTCAGGCACAAGACGTCCAATGCCAAGGGTAAGGAAACGTACTGTGGCACTATAGTGCCACCAGTGAGCATACCCGTCGACCGTTTCCGGGCGACTCGACCAATGATCAAGAGGCGGTATTGCATGGACATTCAGCAGTTAAGGGCCCTGCTTGAGGCGGTGGCGACTGGAAGCACAACTGTGGATAGCGCCTCGCAGGCACTCAAAGACCTGCCGTTCGCCGAGCTTCCTGAGGCCCGGGTCGACCATCACCGCGCGCTGCGCTGCGGTTTTCCCGAGGTCGTGTTGTGTGAGGGCAAGACCCCCGAGCAGGTGCTCTCCGTGGGCCGCGAGCTGCTCGAGCACGGAGAGGTCTTACTCGCCACTCGTGCGTCGGCCTCCCATTTTCACCTCCTCGCACAGGTCGTCCCAGATGCGCACTACCACGAACAGGCCCGGCTCATCGTGGTCGACCGACGCGCAGAACCACCTTCCGAAGGCCACATCGTCATAGCCACAGGCGGAACGACAGACATCCCTGTCGCCGAGGAGGCCGCGATCACCGCCGAGGTGATGGGCAATCAAGTCACGCGCCTTTACGACGTGGGAGTCGCAGGAGTCCATCGCCTGCTCGCCCATCAGGAGCTGCTGCATTCAGCGCGCGTGATCATCGCGGTCGCCGGCATGGAGGGCGCGCTGCCTTCGGTCGTGACGGGACTCGTATCGGTGCCGGTCATCGGGGTACCCACTAGCGTTGGCTATGGCGCCAACTTCGGCGGCGTCTCTGCGCTGCTCACTATGCTGAACTCCTGCGCTTCGGGCCTGGCCGTCGTCAACATCGACAACGGTTTCGGTGCCGCCGCCATGGCGTCCCGCATCAACCACACCCCGGCAGCATGATCGCCTACCTCGACTGCGCAAGCGGCGTCTCGGGAGACAAGTTCCTCGCGGCACTACTCGATGCAGGCGCAGCGGACCAGCGATTCACACTCGAGCACCTCAACGAGGCCATCGCAGCCCTCGGGCTTGCCGGCACCGTGGCCTCGAGCGCGCGCGTGCTCCGCGGCGGCATCTTTGGCCTGCACGTCACCATTCCCGCCGAGGAGAACCCACCACACCGCCACTGGCAACAGATCCGAACCATGCTTGTCGAGGCGGAGCTATCCGAGGGCGTACGCGACCGAGCGCTACGAGCATTCGAGTCGCTGGCGCGCGCAGAAGCGACCGTACACGGCACCGACCCGGAGTCGGTGCACTTTCACGAGGTCGGAGCGGCGGACTCGATCGCGGACATCGTCGGCGTTTCTCTGGGGCTTGAGCTACTAGGCGTGGAGCACTTGGTGTGCTCGACCATCGCGGTCGGGTCAGGCGTGACTCCTGGCTGCGCTCACGGCACGCTACCCGTGCCCGCCCCGGCGACCTTGGAGCTCTTGGTAGGCGCCCCGATCGAGAGCGGGCCTGCCGCGGGGGAGATGACGACGCCGACCGGCGCCGCGCTCGTGCGCGTGAACACAGACGCGTTTGGCCCGATGCCCGCCATGGTGCCCTCGCGCATCGGCTACGGCGCCGGCACTCGGGAGACGCTTGGCATGCCCAACGTGCTGCGTCTGGTGATGGGTCATGGCCTGCGTCCTGAAACAGACGCGCCAAGCCCCGCCGGTGATTCGACATCCATGACAGACTCAGGTGAACGCGTGGTGCTGCTCGAAACGAATCTTGATCACATCGCGCCCGAACAGATCGCCTTTTGCGCCGAGGAGCTCCTCGCGTCCGGCGCGTTGGATGTGTGGCAGAGTCCTGCCGCGATGAAGAAGGGGCGTCTTGGCATCGAGCTTCGCGTGCTCGCGCGGCCGGCGGACGCCGATCGTCTCGCCACCGCGATACACGAGCTGACCGGCTCGCTTGGGGTCAGGCGCACCGAACTTGAGCGCAGCGTGCTTAAGCGCGAGGTCCTCCAAGTGCAAGGCCCGTGGGGAGAGTTCCGCGTGAAGGTCTCGGGAGAAGGCGCCTGTCGTAGAGTGCGCCCGGAACACGACGACATCGCAAGGATCGCTCGGACCACCGGGATGCTATATCACGAAGTCTCGCGGCGACTGCGCGAAGCCGCCGATCTAAGCCTGACGGGACCTCGACTGTGACGCAAGCAAGAACGGTAAGAACGGGGCGGCACGTTCTTTTCGGCGGAGACAACTGGCTCGTTTCTACTCGCGGTTCGGGGCAACGCCTTGGTCTCATACGACATGAGCTCGGGTGTATCCGTGCCGACGGGGGTTGCATCGGCGCCGGAGCTGGAGAGCTCCTTGTTCCTTGCCGCTGACCGCGCGTATGTGGTGGGATCGAATCGTTTCGGCATCTATGACATCTCTGATCCCGCCACGCCCGAACTACTCGCAGTGGCGGATATGCCGAGTGCTGAGTATCGGATCGTCGGATTCTTCGCGGCGGGTGACTATGCCTACGCCGGCTACGAGAAGCTCGGCTCGTTTGGCACCAAGGTCTTCGACGTACGTGACCCTGCCTCCGCCTCGGTTGTGGCCTACTCCGGGCTAAGGCTGACCGATCGCCGACCAGACGTGGTCGGCCAAAACGTTTTGCCGTGAACAGTGCGGGTCGCATCGACATCGTCGACCTAAGTTCGCCAACAGCCCCACACGTTGATGGCTCATTCGGTACGGGCATCGCCGATGCAGTTGCTGATGGCCAGTACCTCTACGCATCGCTTCGAAGTGCACCTGGCGGCGTGTCCACTTACAGCATCTCCTCGCCTGGATCCGCCGTTCTACAGGGCGCGACGCCTGGGACCGCCGGAGGGTCCATCGACGCGGTCGCTGATCGACTGTGGCGCGTGGCCGGCGACTCAATCGAGCTGTGGAACACCGCGAATAAGACGGCGCCGGGGCTTGCGGACACCGATGCGCTGATCGGGGCCACCCAGGTCGTTGCAGCAGCGGGCTCCCAATCTGCCTTCGCACTGGCCGGTCCGGACCTTAGTGGCAACTCCGCACTCGCCTGCTACGAGACCATGAGTGTTCCGGGGATGGACACGTTGTTCGACACGATTTCAGGCCGCGCCGGAGACGGCGGTGCTGCTCTGGCAGCCGGACTCGCATACCTGACCTCACCGTCCGGACTTCGCATCCTGGACACCTCGATGCCCGGCATGCCGATGCTGAGTGACACCGGCATCACAGGGGAGCCTGCCGATGTCTTCCTAGCCGGTAATCTTGCCGCGCTTGCGACTGATTTGGGCCTCAGCATCGTCGACATCACCGACCCCAGCGCACCATTTGAAACCGATAAGTTCGCCGTGATCGGCGGCCTTGAGCGTGTCGTGCTCGTTGGAGACATCGCCTATGCGATAAGCGCCACGAAACTATCGGTGTTCAGCGTTGTCGATCCAGGCGCCGTCACAAAGCTCGACGAGATCGCAATGACCGGGCTCACCGATCTGGATGCCCACGAAGGACGAGTGTGGGTGACACAAGCGACGGGGGCCACAAGCGGTATGGTCTTGGAGTATGACGCCGCAAATCCCTCCGATCTGGTCAAAACAGCCGAACACTCTCTTCCGGGCGGGATGCCCGCCGTGACCGTAACTACCGAGACCGCGTTCGTGGGGCTGACAGATCCCAACTGGGGCGGTTCGGCGATTAAGGCATTCGACATAACCGAACCAGGCACCCTGTACTACACCAACTGGATCGATGCCGGCAGGTGGATGGCCGCAGACGTCGCCGCCAACGACGGGATACTGATCACGACGGGTGCGGGCGGCGTCCAGCAACTTGGCGTGTTCGAACCGTCGATGCCCTACCAGATGGGCTTCGCCCCTACACCGGGCGACAGAGCGGCGGTTGATGCAGGGCTAATCGCGCTCTCCTCGGCGGGCGGTGGTACCACGTTTATGCGTTACGACCCTGTCTCGTTCAGGACCTTCGGCGGGACCCGGTTCGACACCGCCATCGCGATGTCGCAGACCTTCGATTCCTCGGAATACGTCGTGCTCGCGACCGGGCGGTCGTATCCTGATGCACTTGCCGGAGTACCGCTCGCCTATGCGCTCAACGCCCCGATTTTGCTCACGGAACGCGATTATATTCCTGATGAAGTGGTCGCTGAAATCCAACGTCTGGGAGCGACGAAGGCCATCGTCTTGGGCGGCACCACGGCGATGAGCGACAATATCGTCGCGCAACTTCGATCGATGGGCATGGCCGGCAGCGCAATCCAGCGTATCTCCGGCGCGACTCGCTACGAAACGGCCAAGGCCATCGCTCTGCGGCTGCAACAGGTATACGGAGCCGGGACGATCGACAAGGCATTTGTGGCCACCGGCCTTAACTTTCCCGATGCGCTCGCCGCCGCCGGGGCAGCCGCCAAGGCTGGCTGTCCCATCTTGCTCGTGAAGCCGGGCGACGGGAACGCTGCGGCACTCGCGGCCGTCGCTTCACTCGGGATCGCCGACACGGTGATCGTGGGCGGCACGTCAGTGGTGCCGGCCGATATCGCCGCGATGTTCCCGTCGCCCGAGCGTCTGGCCGGGGCCAACCGCTACGCGACTGCTGTGCGGATAGCGGAGTGGTCGCGGCCGGGTCCGATGCACCCACGCTTCTGGTGGGCAGCGATCCGCCGCCGGAGACCTTGGACTTCATTCGGAACAACGCCGGTGCCATCACCCGCGTGGACATCGTGGGTGGCAACGCTGCGGTGAGTTCCGCCGTGGAGCGTTGGCTCGTCAACTACGTGAGGTAGCTGAGACACGGGCTGCAAACCAGTGTGGGGGTCCCTTCGGGGGCCCCCACTTCCTTTGACACGATGATCTGAAAGGTGGCCTAGAAGCGCCGTTGTGTGCGGCCACCGCTCGGTCCGCGCCCACGACCCATGACTCCGCCGCGAAACATGGCCCGGGGGCTCGACGTATCGGTCTGACGGTCTTCGCGGGGCACTATGCGCTCCTTGTACTCGAAACCCTCCACATCGCGCGTAACGAGCACCTGCCGCGTCACACGCTCTATCTCAGTGAGTTGAGGTATCTCTTCATGGCTCACGAGCGTAATTGCGATTCCAGTCTCGCCGGCGCGCGCGGTGCGGCCGATGCGATGAACATAGTCGTCCGGCTTATCGGGCACGTCGAAGTTGACCACATGGGTGATGCCTTCGACATCGATGCCACGCGCCATGACGTCGGTTGAGATCAAGAGGTGATACCGGCCGCTCCGAAAACGATCAAGCGTTTCCTCGCGTTTTTGCTGCGAAAGGTCAGAGTGGATGGTGGCTGCCGCCACGCCGCTGGAGTTGAGCGCTGCGGCCACGCGGTCGGCGCGGGCCTTGGTGCGGGTGAACACGATTGCTCGATAATCGGTGGTTTCGCGGAACAGCGCGACCAGAAGCTCCGTCTTTTGCATGGAGTTGACCGGATACACGAGCTGTTCGATCGCCTCGACCGGCGTGGAGGCCGGCGTGATATCGACGCGCGCTGGGTTATCGAGCGTATCGCCTATGAGCCTCAGCACCTTGTCGTCCAAAGTCGCCGAAAACAGCAGGTTCTGGCGCTGCTTGGGCAAGAGCCGCAGGATACGGCGGACATCGGGCCAAAAGCCCATGTCGAGCATTCGGTCGGCCTCATCGAGTATGAGTATCTCCACGTGATCCAGATCGATGTCTCCTCGGCTCTGGAGATCGAGCAGGCGACCAGGTGTGGCGACAAGCAGATCCACCCCGTGATGCAGCGCTTTGGTCTGAGCCGTGTAGCCGACACCGCCGTACACAGCGACCACTGCATGATGCGTACTGTGAGCGATCGTGCGTCCGACGCGCTCTATCTGCACCGCGAGCTCGCGCGTGGGTGTGACGATCAACGCTCCGATGCGTCCCCTGTGGGCGATTTTGGAGAGTACCGGCAGCACGAACGCTGCGGTCTTTCCCGTTCCGGTCTGCGCACAGGCCAGTACGTCGCGTCCGGACATGACCAGCGGGATAGCCTGTTCCTGGATCGGGGTCGGGGTGTCGTAACCCATTTCAAGCACACCCTCAAGCGCGGTAGTCGACAAGCCAAGCTCTGCAAAACCCATATCGCTCCTTCTTAGTTTTCCTCGGCAAGTATGCCTGAAGGGCGCAGGAGGGTCGAGCAGCGCGCTCAGGTGTGTTTGATGTAATAGCGGCAGGCACGAAAGTCCGGACACTCGCCCGGAAGCTCGTCCACCGTGAAACTCCAGTAGTCGCCCTCTACAAAGCATGTGCAGGCCACGCGATACTGGCCAGGCTTCAGTCGGGGACTGAGCCTGTCTTCATCGCTTATCTGTTCACGCCACCACTTGCACTTGCCCGGTATCGGCGCGTACGCATCCATATCGCCTCCATCTGGCCACCTTCTCCCCAAGGCGGCTAAGTCATATGTACCCCCTGCGCTCGACTCGGCAAGCATTGTTCGCCTTCGAACACACGAGTGGCCGGGTCTCCTTCAAGAACCCGGCCACCGATAGTCATACCTGTGAGGCGCGCTACTTCATGAGCGACTTGAAGGTCATAGACACAAGACTCATGAACTGGCCGAAGAACTCTTCGAACTTGCCGATCTCGTCCTTAGGGCCCCGAGCCTCGAAATGGGCATCAAAGTCGCCGCCTGCCACGCGCATCGAAATGTCCTCCATGCTGGCGATCATCCGGCTCAACCGCTTGAACACGAGGGTATCGAGCAAGCCACCTATCACGAGCGTTGCCACGAGCAACGTGACGCCGATGACGACCAGCGTCAGAAGCATCGAGTCCTTCGCTGCGTTGGCGGGGTCCGTGATGTTCTCGATGGAGTACAGGACCCCGATGGCGCGGCCTTCCGCGTCGATGACCGGGGAGACGCCGTGCGCGTTGGTGAGCTCGTTATCGCTCCATGCGATCGCCCAGTACTCCCCGTCTTTCACCCCAAGATTCCCATGGCATGTCTTGGTGCAGCTTCCGTTCTCGACGCCCGTGAGCTTGCCCGTCTCCGGGACGTCGGCCGCCGGGATGTCGAATATGGCCGCGTCGTACAGGGCATCGCTCGTGGACAGTGCGACCACATACTGGTCCTGCTCATCCCAGTTGTTGCCGAGATTCGCTTTCTCCCGCGCACTCACATAAGCGGCCTGATCGACAACTGTCTTGTCGAGCAGCAGGAAGTAGTCCATCCCGGTTTGGGCCTTCATGCGATCGAGCCAGTCCGGGCTCTTCTCAAGGAACGAGGGGTTTGCGCTTAGCTTCGCGGTCCCCAACTCCTGGATGTTGTTCCATGCGGCCTGTGACTGGACAATCTCCTTGAAGGCCGCGTCATCAAGACCCGACGAGTACGACTGGTGCAGGTACACCACGACCGCCGCTGCTCCCAAGATGTTTATGAGCACGACGCCCAGAAGTATCTTGAATCTGATCGGCGAGTTCTTCATGGCACATCCTTCTCCTCGGCGGGCGCGCTTGATACGGCCATCACAGATCCAGTCCCAAAACGCTCTTCGCTGCATCCCGCAAGGCTGCGACCTTTGTCGGCTCGTCGACCTCGTTGGGACCGATGAGAGTGATGATGAACCCGCATTTCATGGCCAGCTCACCACGGGTCTTGAACACGTCGAGATGATTGGCCTCGATATGCTTCTGTATCGCCACGCTGTACTCGTAGAGCTTGCCCATATCGCCCCCTATATCTATCGGCGCGGATGCAAAGCCCCCTTAGCCCCCTGAACCAATCCGACTTGGATGCTAACGGCTCGGGACCTGTTGCCGCAAGGCTCCCGCCTACGGCCAGTAATCCCTACCGGGCGTATCGCCGGTATTCGGATGCCACAACGTATTGTGACTGTCGATGCACCCTCCCGTCGCGCATGACGCCGCACGCAGGGCGTTCGTGGACTCGAAGCTGCGCAATTCTATGCCCACCAGACCATCATGGTCCCTTCGCACGTACGGATACTCATCCGGCACGACCCCACCCGTCGTTTCCGCAGTCCTCACAAGCAGTCGCGGCCGCTTCCAAGCGTGCGGGATGCGCGTGTGACAGTCGATGCACTTCTCGCCGTAGTACGTGGGATCGTCAGATCGGTACCGCGCGGTGTGCGCAACATGACTCTTGTGGACGTAGTGCCCGCCGGGATCCTGCGTTGCCGAGGAGGACATCGGATGACACTTCATGCACACGACACGCTCTGTGCCGGTTGCCTGGAACTGAGAGGCGAACTGCGGCGGGGAGGTGTAGTTGGTTTGGCTGTACGCCGGGTCGATATACACGCGTACGGCCGCGCCATGCGGACCGTTCATGCCATCGGGAAGCGCATGGCAGTCGTCGCAACTGACCGTCATGGCCCGGATCTGCTCGGTCGTATCCACAGATCCGGCAGGATAGCCGTCGCCAGACAGCCACCTGGTGGCGCCCACGTTTGGCATGAACGCCCAAGTGTAAGTCCTCTCCCCAACACCGTACGCCGAGGAAGGGAAGATCTTGTCTGTCCGCGTGCCCACAACTCCAGCGGACAGCGCGTTGTGCCCGCCGCCGACAGGTGAATCGAAAGCGGCGCGCCATCCATCGAACGGGTCGGCCCAAACGGCGCCCAAAGCTAGGGTCTCCTCGGCGGATATTCGTGAGTGTGGCGAGGCCACGGCTGATGCGGAGTCGGCGCTCCCCGCCCGGTGACATGCCACACATCGGAGGTCTTTTGACGCAATGGCCTCTCGTACCGCGGTCGCTTGGGCATATCTGCCCGTCGTGGGGCTCGCAAGGCCGATGTGGCACATGTCGCAACTGCTCGCGCCTCCGCCGTCGAGCCTACCCGCCGCAAGCGTGTTGCCGTGCTCGACCGCCAGATCGGCGACATGGCACCCAAAACAGCCGACGTTGCGGCCGATGAGATACTCGATGCCGGCTACGGTGCCGATGAGGTCCGCGGCATGCGAAACGAAGTGGTTGTCCCGCGAGTAGCCGACGTGGCAGCTCTTGTCCGCGTCCAGTCCCCCGCATCCGATGCGATAGGACTCGAGCGCCGCGCCGCTGGAGCGGTGGCACCCTTGGATGTTGCAGCCGAGACGGCCGTGCACGACGCGCAGATCCGCGCTCACATGGCAGCCGGCCGCAGCGCACGCGCCAGCCTTGTACACACCGGCCCGATCGAACTCGCGCCCGATATGGGCCGCGGTGGTCTCGACGTGCTTTCTGGGAGCGCCGATGCCGTTGTGGCACTGAACACATGCTGCCGAGGAACCCTTGGCCTGCCAGCCCGCCTTTGTGACCTGGGCAGTTCCGATGCTGTGGTTGTGGCAGCGCGCGCACAGCGTGCCCTCGCCTGCCGAGATGCTCGAACTCGGACGCATATGCTCGACGCCTAGGACCGTGCTGTGACACCCGACGCAGGGTACCCGCGCCCCGGTTGAGTCGTCGAGTACGGCTTGCGCCTGCGCCTTGCCCGCGCTGTGGTGGGCCGCGTCGGTGCTGTCCGTGAGGCCCTGCGCCCCATCGTGTACGCCCGTCGTGGGGTCATAGGCACCTGGGGTCGAGTGGCAGTCGCGGCCCTCACCGCAGGTCTTCTTCTCAGGATCGTAGGACGAGTTGCCGCCCGAAGCTGTCCTGTCGTGACAGCGTAGGCAGTCGCGATGCGTGTTGCCTGATGGGGTCGGAACTCCCACGAGCGCAAGGTCCTTGTCGCGGTGGCAGCCAACGCCAGAGCCAGCGCAACCCTCGCTGCCTGCCGCCACAGTGTGGGAATCGGCTATCAGCTCGTCATGAGTGGCGGCCAGGTCGCCGACGCCATGACACGCATCGCAGCTTGCCGTCCTGTCGCGATCGGCCCAATCATTCTTGAGGGCCGTCGTCGAGGCCGGGTGGTTGTGGCAGTTGCGGCACCCGTCGCCCGAGACCTGCGTGCGCTCAGAGGTGCCAAGATCGTGCTCGGTCATTAGGCTTCGACCGTCAGGGGCCATGTGGTGGCATGCTCCGCAGGCCGTGCCGTGGTACGAGACATCCGATGCCGGGACCGAGGTCGTGGCCGAGTGTAGCGCCATGTTCTCGTGACCCAGATCCTCGGCGTAAGCCAGATGGCACTCGGCGTTTGCGCCGCATGCCGTTGCTGTGGGCTCGTGTGACTGCAGTTCAAGATCGTGGCAACCCGGCTCTCCTGCTACCGCGCTCCCGGCGCAAGTGACCGGCTCATTGGGGTGCAACCCGTGCAGGTCGTTCCCCTCGTGGCAACCGGACCCTGACAGCCCGCAGCCTTCGCGTCCGCCGGACTCGACCTTGCCCGCCACATCGACCGCATGGATTGCCGAGGAGCTCCCGACCTTGTGGCACGCTTCGCAACTGCGCTTCTTCCAGTCATCGAGCACCTCGGCCAGACCGAACGCTCTCACATCGTTGTGGCACTCGCCGCAGCCAATGTCGTTGCCGTATTCGCTGCCCGCCACTATCGGCACGCCCTTGTGTGAGTTGCGCAGGTCTCGCGCGTGACAGTCCCTGCACAGCGCCTTGGCCTTGCCGCCTTTGGCTGCGAATACCGGTCTTTGCATGTCCGTGCCGGTCGCCGTGTGGGTTGTCTCACGGTAATGGCCGCGCGGGTACGGGTCGGTGATCTTGACCCGATCCTCGGCGCCGACCATCGTGCCGTCATGGCACGTGGCGCACTCGTGGTTGTTGTTGGGCGAATGGCATGGGATGCAGCCCACACCCTGATAATCGTGGCAGGTCGTGCACTTAGCGTTCGGATGATACGAGTTGAAATCCACGTACTTGGTCTCCGTGCCATGACACCCCTCGCCGGAGTTCACGCAGCCGGATTCCTTCTTGATGTTGTAATCGCTGGCTTGGGTGAATTTATGGACCCTGCCCACTGGTGGGTTCCATGCGGCCGAAAAGATTACGATCGCTACCGCAACTCCGCCAATGATCCATCGCTTCGCCTCGCGAGTGGAGAGCTTGGCTTTGAGTGCGGCGAGATCCATTACGGGTTGAGCACTTCGTAAAGACGAGAGCGGACCGCGTCGCTTACGGCCGATGGACCGCCAAAGACGAGGCCACGCGTGATGTCGGTGCGGCTTTGCGCGATGTACTCCGAGGCGGCAGCGTCAAGCTCGGCAGGAGGAGTGAGCAGCAGCACGCCGCCACGCGAGCCGATGACGGCTCCTGCGGAAAGTGCATCGGGAAAGCCAGTGCCGCTGGCAAGGCCCACCCAAGACGGAGTTGCAAGCGATCGTTCTACAGCCCATCGAGCGAACAGTGTCGCGGTCTGGTAGCGGTTCGATCCCGCGGCCACGCGCGAGGCCGACGAGCCTAGGTTCGCAAGGACGCTTGGGGAAACGGCGTTCGTTCCGCCGACGACATAGATCTCGTTGATCCCGGCACCGAGTATCGCGGCTGCGGTCTCAGCAGGCAGGGTGTCGCGCTCGGTCAGCAGCACTGGCATCGCGCGCGCATAGGCGACGGGACCGACCGACAGACCGTCTGCGAACGCGCGACCGTTGACCATGAAGGCGCTGCCTGAAAAGCCCGGGCCCTCGAGCTCGGCGATCCGCTCTGCCACTTGGCGTGACGTGTCATAACGATCCGCGCCGCCGAGCCTTTGCACCATGTATCCCGCTGCATCGAGGCTGTCTGCCACGGGGGAACCGATAGCGCTGGTGCCGCCGATGAGCCACACCGTCGTCTCGGCAGGTTCGGCCGCGACGCGATCGATCTCATCTTGCGTGAACGTCGGCAAAGATTCGCGTGCGGTGAGCAGCAGCGGAGCCTCTGCGGCACCGGCGAAACCCGATGCCGACAGCGCGTCGGGAAAGCTCGTACCGGAAGCGAGCACGACGTTTCGCGCAGATCCGGTGGAGAAGACGGCCTGCGAGGCCTTCACAGCCGTGGCATACCGATCCGATCCGCCAGCGCGAGCCACAGGGATCAGGCCCCCGAAGTCACCGACCACAACGTCCAGGACCGCCGAGGTCTTAGGTCCGCTGTCCGACACCCACAAGGCGCGAAGTTCTGTGTCTGCCAGAAGCCTGTAGCTGGCGGTAAAGACGCCGAGTCCGTTGGTATCAGCCAGCGCGAAAGTGACGAACTCGCTTTGGCCCACAGGCCTGGCCTGCACTTCGATGCGCTGCGCTGCAGCCAAAGCCCCGTCGCCGAGGGTCGCAGTACCTGAAATAGCGAGCGTCGTCCCGTAAGTGGCTGCCGGGGCGGCAGTGGCCGCAACCACGCCGCCGATGGAGCGAGCGACCCTGATCGAATACTCGAGGCCTGCCTTGGCATACGGCGGGTTGTGTGCGCCGTAAGTCGCGTCGTTTTGCACGAAGTCCCGGTTATGGAACGCCTTCTTGTATGCAATCACCTGCGGATCTATGGAGTTGGTCGTGATGAACGTCGTCTCGACCCCGGTCCAGCCGGCGCGCACGCGAGCGGCGTTCATAGTCGAGGTCGCCTCTGCCACTAGGTCACGGGTCTCGTCATGCCACTCGTCGAGCGAGTCCTGCAACTGAGCGCGCGTGCGGGATGGATGGCACGGGGTACACGAGTCGCCGCCCTTGATCACGCCCCACTTGTCGGCATTGCCCGGAAGCATGACGTGGAAACGATGGCTGGGTCGGAGCACTCGAGTGACAGGCATGTGGCACTCTGCACACTCGACGCCGGCCATGAACTCCTCGGCATCCGGCACTCCGAACAGACCCCTGCCCTCATTCATCTCTCGTTGCGGATGGCGGACGCGCTGACCAGCGTAGCCGGTCGCGAAGGCCGAATCGGTCGGGATTTGCATATCGAGCACCTCGAACTGCCAGTTATGGCAGTCGCCGCAGTCGACCTCTCCCACATCGGGATCTGTCGACGCGCGCTGGCCCAGCCCGGTTACCGGATCGTGGGTGGAATGGCACACCTGGCAAGTGATACCCCACTTGACGTTGTCTCGGTTCGCGTCGAACGCGGCCGGAACGATGGGGTCCCCGATCCGCTCGAGGAAGCCTTCGCCGGAATGGCAGCGAAGGCATTTCGGGTTGTTGTACCGATATACCGTGGCATTGGTCGGTGCCGCATGGCCGAAACCGTTAGCCGCTTTGTTGTTGAGCCACTCGTTGTAGAACACATGGTTCATATCGCGGTTGGTCCCAGTGGGATAGAACCGATAGGCGCTGGGGTTGACCGTGTATGAGGCTTCTGTGGGCACCTCAGTCACCACGTCGAAGAACGCCGTTAGTGTCGCATCGGAGGTGTAGCCGTTGGGCGAGGAGAAATTACCCGAGCCCGAGAAGTAGCGCTCCTTGGCAGTACCCGTGGCATGACACTGGCCGCACAGCTCGGCCGACAGAAGGCGGCCGGGCGCACCGTTGCCTGAGGTCCATGCAAGAACCTCGGGAGTGGTCGTCTCATGAAGTGATGTTGTCTTGCCGGTGCCGTGGCAGACCTCACACTGGATTGACAGACCCGTGATGGTCGTGGGGGTCGTCGGGGAGATCGTGGCGCCGCTAGCCATCACACGTGTGTCGGCGCTCGGCCTTGTGACGCCAAGGTTGTGACAGCCGCCGCAGCGCTGCAGATAACCACGTGTCGTCACAGGCGCCGTAAGCGCCCATGCGTTTTTGGATGTGTCGAACGATATCCCGCCGAGCGATACCAGATCATCGGCGGGCGCTCCAGCGGGAACGGCGACCGTGGCCACAGGAGAGACAAGAGGCAAGGACTCGCCCACGGTAGTCACGTACTGTTTCACCGGGCCGCTGCTCATCTGCAGGTATACGTTCGAGGCTGCAAAGCGCAGACCGGTGGCTCCCATACCCGGGGAGGGCCACAGAGTCGTGCTGCCAGCCGCAGGTACGAGTTTAGAGGGGTTCGCGCGAACGTCGGTGATCATCTGCCCGTGTTTGGTGGTGACAGCGGTCCTGCGGTCCGAGGCCCTAAGGCCGTCGTGACACGAGATGCACACAGTCTGTCCGCTGTAGCTGCGTCCGTAGACATCGGTCACCGCCACGGCAGCTTGCGGGGCTAAGATCGAAACCGCCAGTGACATACACGCAATCGTGAGCAGTCTTCGCGACGCCACCACGCACATCCCTCCTGCCGACACACGCCGATTGCACGGCGTTTCGGATCCGCCCGCGTCTCCCAAAAAAGAGCGTATTCCTTCACCCCGGATTGTAGCCGAGGTGGCGGGCCCGAGTGGCATCAAATGGGATTGCTCGGAATGAAGCACACGCAGGCTCTCGACCACGCCCCGGGCCGCAAGTACTCGCGGATATCCGCCACCGATTTCCGTTTATCAGGTCAATATGCGCGTTTAGCCACATTCGTCACACATGTACGACCATTTGTCGCCGATAGACGGTATATATCGATGATGAGCGGAGAACGACATGCAACTCGGCAGCAGGCGTATCTCAAGAATCCAGATAGCGATGGCAGCCGTGTCGCTGCTGACCGGTATCTTGCTTGCCACCAGCGCCGATCTTGCAACCGGGACCCAAGTCACCGCAAGCGCGACCGTTCGTCAGTCTTGTTCGGTGAGCGTGAACGAAGGGCTCGCAACGGTCCGCTCCAACCTGAACTGGGAGCTTGTCGTGATCGATTCTGACAACTCCACGCGAGTCATCCAAGGTGGTCCGACCAACGGCCAAACCGTCGAGCTTGAGCCGGGTGATCGAGTGGAGCTTATCACTCAGTAGAACCCATCTGCATGGGTGTCAGTCGCTCAGAGCGTTGTGCTTCTTGAGCTCGTTGATCGAGTATATCCCGCCCATGAACAACAGCCCCTGAACCATTCCTATCCATCGATAAGCCTTGGCCATTCGGTTCTGGCGGATGAACCCCTCC
>JAURYZ010000022.1 GCA_030653635.1 Coriobacteriia bacterium
GGTAAGCTCATGTGTGTGCAGCGGAAACGTCGCGGCATCGAGCGCCACAAGGATGTCGGTGGCGAGTACATGGGAGTGGATGGGCCGGTCGCTGAGTCTGAGGTGATAGGTGTTGTGACCACCCTTGATAAGCGATGGGTACTCCGTGAGGTCGAACGTCTCATAGCCTGATCTGGCGAACACGCGCGCCAGCGACTGCCCGGCCGCTTTGATCCCGAACCCGGCAGGTCCGCCAATCCTGATTCTGACTTCGATATGCTCCGACTCAGAGGCGGGCGTCATAAAGTCCCCTTCGCTCGATCATGTCTGGACCGTACTTCTCGTCTTTGTGACTTCTCACGGACTTCTCTACGGTTTCTTCCCGTTCGCGCGTGTATGCCGTGCCACGTGCGATAATCGTATGATGATAGCTGACACTGACATCACTCCAGCCACAGCACGACCCACTTTGGTACTCGGGGTCACGGGGTGCATTGCGGCGTACAAGGCCTGCGAACTCGTGCGCTCCCTGGTCAAGCAGGATGTTCGAATCAAAGTCGTCATGACCCAGGCTGCGACACGTTTCGTTGGACCGGTCACCTTTCGGACGCTCTCCGATGAGCCGGTCACCACTTCGCTTTGGGACGATCCGGGTTCCTCGGCAGTTCACCATGTCTCATTGGCCGAGGAGGCCGATGTGATGCTTATCGCGCCGTGCACCGCGAACGTCATGGCCAAGCTAGCGACAGGGCGAGCTGACGACATCCTGAGCGCCACCGCTCTGGCCACTGAGGCGACTATCATCATAGCTCCCGCGATGAACACACACATGTGGCGCCATCCTGCCACCAGGGCCAATCTGGAAACGCTTCGCTCGCGAGGCGTCATCGTTGTCGAGCCGGAACTCGGCGAACTGGCCTGCGGCGATATCGGCGAGGGACGTCTCGCCTCGGCGGAGCGCATTTTGGAGGTCACGCAAGCGGAACTCGGGCGTTCGAGCGATCTTGTTGGTCTGGGTGTCCTAGTGACCGCAGGCCCGACTTTCGAACCGATGGACCCCGTGCGATTTCTCGGCAACCGCAGCACCGGCAAACAAGGATATGCCATCGCCGAGGAATTCGGCCGTCGGGGCGCGAACGTAGTGTTGGTCAGTGGGCCTACGAGTCTGCCCGACCCGTTCGGTGTGACGACGATCCGTGTCAACACGGCGCTCGAGATGCAGGCCGCAGCTGAGTGTGTCTACGACGATGTCGATGTGGTCGTGTCCGTAGCGGCTGTAGCGGATTTTCGCCCCGAATATGTCGCTGGCGACAAGATCAAGAAAGAAGATGCGCCTGATACCCTAGTACTGGTTCGCAACCCTGATATCCTTGCCGGATTCGGGGCCGACAAGGGCGATAGGTTCCTGATTGGCTTTGCCGCCGAGACCGTCGATGTCCTTAAGCATGCACGACAGAAGCTCGTCGCCAAGAATCTCGACCTGGTGGTTGCCAACGACGTGAGCGAGCCGGGCGCGGGTTTTGGCCACGACACGAACAGGGTGGTTTTCGTGACTCGCGAGGTCGACGAGCACCTGTCGTCTATGACCAAGCGAGAGGTCGCGCGTCGTATCGCCGACAAGATCTCTGCCCGAGTTTCCAAGATGCCTTAGAGAGGACCTGAACATGAGTTTGACCGGAGCTGCGAAGAAGCTATCGGCATATATCGGCGAGGCTGACATGTACGACGGGCGCCCCTTGCATGAAGTGCTCGTTGAGCAGGCCCGCATTGCGGGATGTGCAGGCGCTACCGTGCTGCGTGGAGTGTCTGGCTTCGGCGCCACGAGCCGCGAGCATGCCAAGCACGGGATGCGTATGTCTGTTGACCTGCCCTTGGTGGTTCACGTGATTGACGTACCCGACAAGATCACGGCGCTCGCCGAGGTGTACGGAGCGATGGTCGCAGACGGTCTGCTAACCGTCGAAGATGTCATCGTCCTTATGTATCGAGGCGGGATGACCGGCGGCCCGAAAGCAGAATAGGGGAGCGAATTGTTGTTGATTCGCCGGCCCATGAGGTGCTTGTGGTTGCTTGTGGTGTTTTGGCACTTGAACCTATTGCTGACGACCCGTAAGATACTGCTTTGCCGCTTGCGGCGATTATCGGGCTGTGGCGCAGTTTGGTAGCGCACTTGACTGGGGGTCAAGGGGTCGCAGGTTCAAATCCTGTCAGCCCGACCATAGTTTCGATTTTGGAACCGGCCCCTCACGGGGTCGGTTCCTGCGTTTCTCGACCGGGAATGTTGTGGTGAAGAAGCTTGAATTGACGCGGAGTAGGATCTCGGCCGCGTAGTGTTGGTGGTATCGATATACTATTGGTCAGACAGCGGGCGTCTGCTCGGGAGACACGCATGACGAACAGTGACGAAATGATCACGGCGATTGGCGAGAACGCGGGTGCGATTCGCCGTGACTTTGGCGTTGCGCGCCTCGGTGTCTTCGGTTCGCGCGTTCGCGGCGATGCCACGGCCGATAGTGATCTCGATGTGCTGGTGGAATTCGAGCGGCCTACGTTCCGAAACTACATGGGGCTCAAGCACTATCTTGAGCAGCTGCTCGGTGTGACGGTTGATCTCGTGAGCGCGGCTGCCTTGAAGCCGGTTCTCAGGGAACATGTAATGCGCGAGGTCAAATATGTCGCGTGACGTCCGTGTGTACCTCGCCGATATTGCCGAGCGTTGTGAGAGGATTTCCCGCTACGTCGAAGGCCTCGATGAAATCGGCTGGTCGACGGATGAGCGGACTCAGGACGCTGTCTTGCGCAACATCGAGGTCATCGGCGAGGCGGTAAAGAGACTGCCGCTCGAGCTGCGCGCGGACAATCCGGAGGTTCCGTGGCAGGATATCGCCGGTCTGCGAGACATCTTGATTCACGAATACGAAGGAGTTGACTTCTCAATCGTCTGGGATATCGCGATCAACGAAGTGCCGGCGCTCTATCGTGCTGTACTGTCGCTGCTTGAGGATTGCTCGAGCAGCTGAGCCAGTCCAGGTTGACGGCAGCGGGCCCGACGCAGAAGCTACAAACGCGTCTACTAAGCCCGACCAGCGCATTTCGAGGCACCCTTCGGGGTGCCTCGT
>JAURYZ010000025.1 GCA_030653635.1 Coriobacteriia bacterium
GGGGATCTCCTGACAACCCACGACTTTGGTGTCCGCATCTTCCGCAATAGCATCCGCTACTACGAAGTCGACCGGCAACAGTAGATCCACGCCTCGATCCGTCGCCTTGGTGAGCATCGCCTTGGCGGGCTCAATCCACTCCGGCTCCACAAGTGAGCGACCAACATCGATGCCCTTGGCGACCAACAGCGTGAAGCACATGCCCCCGCCGATGATCAAAGTGTCGACGCAGTCGAGCAAACGATCGATCACCCCGAACTTGTCTGAGACTTTCGATCCACCGAGAATCGCCACGAAAGGACGCTCTGGGCTGGCCAGCATCCCCGTAAGGGTCTCGACCTCGCGTGCTAGGAGCATGCCAGCATATGCGGGAATGAACCCCGCGACTCCCACCGTCGACGCGTGAGCCCTATGAGCAGCACCGAAGGCATCGTTGACATACAGGTCGGCAAGCGCGGCAAGCTCCTGGGCGAACTTGGGATCATTGTCCTTCTCGCCAGGATTGAACCTCACGTTCTCGAGCATGAGTATCTCGCCATCGACCATACGATCCACGGCCTCGGTGACCTCGACCCCGATCGTCTGATCGACGAAGTGGACGTTGCGACCTAGCAACCGTGCCAGCACCCGGCGAACCGGGCGCAACGAGAACTTGGGATCGGGCTCGCCATTGGGACGTCCTAAATGGCTGACCACAATCACCCTAGCACCGTGGTCACACAGGAATCGCAGGGTCGGCAGAGCGGCACGAACGCGAGTGTCGTCGGTGACCGAGCCCTCGGCAAGCGGCACATTGAAGTCGACGCGAACAAGCACACGTTTGCCACGGACGTCCACGCTTTTGATGGTTTGCTTGTCGAACATACTTCCTCCGGGCTGTCGTGCGACGCGGGGCCCACTGAGAGGTCCCAGCGCGGATTGCGGACTTGATGGACTAGGCCATCATGAACTTGACAAGATCCTTGACCCTGTTGCTGTAGCCCCACTCGTTGTCATACCAGGACAGACACTTGACGAAGGTGCCCTCGCCGCCCATGACCATGGTCTGGAGCGAATCGAACACCGACGATGCGGGATTGCCGACTACGTCGATTGAGACGATCGGGTCCTCGCAGTACTCCAAGTAGCCCCTCATCGGACCGTCGGCCGCAGCCTTCATCGCGGCGTTGATTTGATCACGAGTAACAGACGTCTCGAGCTCCGCCACCAGATCGACGACAGAGCCGTCCGGGGTGGGAACACGAACAGACATGCCGTCGAGCTTGCCCTTCATGTCCGGAAGTACGAGCCCGATAGCTTTCGCCGCACCGGTGGATGTCGGGATCATCGACATTGCGGCGGCACGCGCGCGGCGAAGATCCTTGTGAGGAAGGTCCAAGATATTCTGGTCATTCGTGTAGCTGTGAATCGTGTTCATAAAGCCATGCTTCAGGCCGAAGCTGTCGCGCAGGACCTTGGCGAACGGCGCAAGACAGTTCGTGGTACACGATGCGTTGCTCACGATGAAGTGTTTGTCAGCGTCATACTCCTCGTGATTGACCCCCATGACGATTGTGATGTCCTCATTGCTCGCAGGAGCTGAGATGACTACGCGCTTCGCCCCAGCCTCGATATGCGCACGCGCCTTGGTGGCGTCCGTGAAGAAGCCCGTCGACTCGACCACGAGTTCAACCCCGAGTTCACCCCAGGGCAGCTGGCTAGGATCGCGCTCTGAGAGCACCTTTACGAATCGCCCATCGACCGTGAATCCGTCCTCGACGGCCACCACCCGCTCGCCAAACCTGCCATGGACTGAGTCGTACTTGAGTAGATGCGCGAGCGTCTCGGGGTCGGTCAGGTCGTTGACCGCGATGACCTCCACGGCCGGATCGTTCTCCATCGCCCGAAACACAAGGCGACCGATGCGACCGAAACCGTTGATTCCAACTTTGACTGCCACGAATGCTCCCTCCTAGTGGGGCCGTGCCCCATAGCCGACTTCACACGTGCGCCGGACTCGAGCCGACGCACGTCACCCATTTCGATACCCCGCTCAGCTGTTACCCAGATCAGCCGCGAGTTCCTCGATGCGGCGAACCCTATGATAAACCGCCGACTTGGTGAGCGGTGGATCCGCGAGCTCGCCTAGCTCGCGAAGACTCACGTCCGGATTCTCGACGCGCAAACGAGCCAGTTCACGCAACGCAGGCGGCAGGTTATCCAACCCCACCCGGGTCTCGAGAAGTTCTATGGCCTCGACCTGCGCGATTGCCGCATCGGCCGTGCGCTCGAGATTCGCCGTCTCGGCGTTCACTAGCCGATTGACGTCATTTCGCATCGACTTCACGACTCGGACATCCTCGGTTCGCAGAAGCGCGCTGTGCGCACCCACAAGCGCCAGGAAAGTCACGATCGGCTCGGCACCCTTGAGGTATACGGTGTACAGACCTCGACGACGGGTGACCTTCGCGGGCACCTCGAATCGACGCATGAGGGCCGCTAGGTCCTCGGCAATCTGCTCTGATTCTGCGGTGAGCTCGAAGTGGAAATCGCCGTGCGGATCTGCGAC
>JAURYZ010000027.1 GCA_030653635.1 Coriobacteriia bacterium
TGTAACGGGAATGTCACGATCAACACGAAGCTCGAACCGTTGAGCGGCGCGGTCTCAGCAGAGCAATGCCTTGGAATCACCACTCCCGGCGATCTGACCATGAACGAGTACTTCCACGGTGCGATCTTCTGCAACGGCACAGCGGGCCTGTACGGAACGGCCACCGGCTTCAAAGGCTCAATCCTTGCCGGCAACATTTACGGTGACAAGCCGAACATCTTCATCTACATCGACCCGAACCTTGCGGGAGCGCTTCCCGAGAGCATGCCGGCCGCCGGAGGCGGCATGGTCTTTGCCGGACAATGGACTCGCAGGTAGCCTCGTAGTCCTCGCGTAGTCCTCGCGTAGTCTCGCGAGAATGGCTGCCCTTGCCCTTGTGGGCGGCAAACAGGTAGAATCGCCCATAGGGAGTACATTCCAGTAGTAGTAGCAGCAGTAGTCGAAGCTCTATCGCAGCAGTAGTAGCAGAAGGGGGACTCCTGTGGGCGTTCTATCTATCGGCTCACAGCCAATACCCATCGGGCTGGACATCGCGACAGACCATGTGCGAGCCGCGCAGCTTAAGCCATCTGGCTCAGGCTTTCTTCTGAGTGCCTACGGGATTTCCGACGTTCGGCTTGGAGCCGTCGTCGAAGGTGAGATCGTTGATGTCGATGCCGTCTCCGCTTCCATCAAGGAACTCTGGCGTCGCTCCGGGCTCAAGGGCAAGGACGTAGCGATTGGCGTATCGAACCAGAAGGTCGTCGTTCGTCTCATCGACTTGCCGTACATGGAGCGCACGGAACTTGAGGGCGCAATCCAGTATCAGGCCCAGGACTACATCCCGATTCCTGTAGAAGATGCCATCCTAGATTTCCAGATCATCGGCGACTATATGACACCTGCCGATGAGCACATGATGGAAGTCCTCCTTGTCGCCGCACAGCGCGACATGATTGCGAATTCAGTAGCCGCAGTCGAAGGCGCGGGGCTCAAGCTCAGCCGAATCGACGTGACATCATTCTCAATTGTCAGGGCGCTTCTGGGCACCGGTGAATTCGTGTTGCCCGCCGAGGACGAGGATCCCACTGAGGCCGTTGGCGTCATTCACATCTCCTCGGGTCTCACGAATATCGCGGTTGTTGAGAAGTTCGTACCGCGATTCACTCGCATGTCATCGATTGCCGGGAATCAGTTCACCCAAGCGATTGCGAATGTCTTGAACCTCACGTTCGACGAGGCGGAGGCACTCAAGATTCGCGCCGGTCTTCCGGACATCGACGGTACGTCGCCTGCATCTGATGACCCAGCCGTTCAAGCGGCGCAGGATGCTCTTGAGCGAGAGATAAACAAGTTCATCGCCGAGGTGCGCCGCTCGCTTGACTACTATTTGACTCAAGCCTCTCAGGTTCGTACGATCAAGCGCATATACATCACCGGTAGTGGCGCACAGCTGACCAACATGGACAGTTACTTGGCCAAGGCACTTCAGGCCGAGGTCATCTTGAGCGACCCACTGGGCCAGATCCAGGTTGCGCCATCACTGATGGACATGGTTCTTGCTGACAGAATGGGTTCCGCTCCCTCGATTGGCCTAGCCATGGGAGGTGCGTCCTAGTCATGATTCGCATCAACCTGCTCCCCCCGGAGATAACAGAAAAGCGCAAGTTCGAGCAGCGACTCGTGTGGGTGTTCGCAGCAGGCCTTCTGGTGTTCGTGGTCCTCGTTCTTGTATGGAGCTTCCTTGCATATCAGCTCAGCCAGAAGAACTCCGTGCTGCAGTTGAATCTCGATGCAGCTAATCAGGTGCGATCCCAGGCCGAGACGTTTAAGGTCTTTGAGCTCAAGGAGAGCGAGCTTGAGGCTCGAAAGCAGACTGCAGCCATGGCATTGTCGCAGCGCGTCGAGTGGGGACGTCTCGTGAATGAGCTGTCTCTTGTGTTGCCGTCTGACGCTTGGCTTACCCAGCTTGACGGGAGCGAAGTGGATGGGCTCAGCATGCTCGGTCAGGTGCTCGACAGTCCAGATGATGTGCCTGATGCCGGACACAAGGCCGTGGCCAAGACGCTCGTGCGGTTGTCGAGTTTGGATTTACTGTACAATGTGTGGCTCGAAAACTCGCTAAAGACCGTGAATACCGAGGCGGACGAACCGATTATCGAGTTCGAGATGTCCGCCAAAGTCATACGTCCCGAGCCAGTTGCCAGTACCACGACGACAAACGTTCCTGCCCCGCCGACCACGCCCGCTCCGTGATAATGAGGCTGCAGCGATGAAGCTAAACTCCACGCAGAAACTCATAGTCGTCATAGTCGGTGCAGTCATCTTGGCTGTGCTCGCGGTGTTCCTGCTTATCGTGCCGCAACTGAGCGCGATGGGTAGACTCGACACACAGATTGACCAATCCGAACAGGATGTCTCCGGCGCGCGTGCGCTTCTGGCGCAGCGGCAGCAGATCAAGCTCAATTCAGCTCAAACCGAGACTCAGCTACTCCGGATTGCGAACGAGATTCCAGAAAGCCCCGAGCTTCCCGAGTTCATCATGGAACTCCAAGATACGATAAACGAGTCCGGACTCGAGTTCTCCACACTGGAGCCGAGCGAGCCTGTGGCGAATCAGGGCTATAAGGCTATCCCAATCACCATCATGGTGGGGGGGACCTGGCAAGACATAGTAGATTTGATGAGTCGACTTCGACGGATTACCCGTCAGGTACGCATCACGGAGTTTTCGGTGTTCCCTGGCGAGGTGGATGAGGCGGCTGAGACTAGTACGACGGTCTCGGTGGCCATACCACTCAGGGCCGAAATTGTCGTGGAGATCTATACCATCGATCCGGCGACGTCGCAGGAGACAACTGTCCCCGCGGCGCCGGCCGCACAGTAGGGGGGCGAGGAGAGCACAATGGTTGACAACCTGACCCCCCAGAATGCGGCACCTACGGGTAGCCCGTTGCCTGACCCTAGCGCGAAGCAGGGGTTTTTCAAGACGAGTGCCGGCAAGATCGTTCTGATAGTCGGAGCCATATTGGGCTTCTTGACTGTAGCCGGCGTCGTGGTAGTAGTCGTGATGACGTTCTTTCTTGGCAACGCCATCAATGAGGCGATCACCGACGGTCTTGGGACGGCAACGTCAAAAACCGCCACTGGCACCGTATCAGCCGAAACGGCCATGGTGCCGATCGAACCGAACGACATCCCTCTAAGCGACCTATTCACCTTCCGGGACATTTTCGAGCCGCTGGTCAAGCCGGCCCCAGAGGTCGACCCATCGGCGGACGCCAGTGCCACACCGGATGGCGAGGCGGGTACGCTCTACCTTCTGAATATCGTTGTAGAAGACGGGGTCTCGAAAGCTGTTCTGCTCTATAACAACACGCAGTACTCGCTTCCACAGAATGGTGTGGTGGCCGGCACTCCTTGGCAGGTATTGTCTATTGGGTCGAGCTCCGTTGTGATGCTGTACGGCGACAGTCAGATTAGCCTGTCGGTCGGTCAGGGCGTTGTCGAGTCGAATCCGGACGTCTCTTCGAAGTAGTGGATTTGGCCCAAGTGGCGCGTCGTGGCGGTGTTACAATCGTTCATCACCACTACTGATCGTCCGCGGAGGCTGCATGCGCTACGTTACCTCGGGTGAATCCCACGGGAGAGTACTCACTGCTGTCGTCACCGGTGTGCCTGCGGGCATATCGCTCACCCAAGAGGCGATAGACGCGGATCTCGTGCGCCGACAGGTGGGTTATGGTCGCGGTGGCCGCATGCG
>JAURYZ010000034.1 GCA_030653635.1 Coriobacteriia bacterium
GGCATGGTTGGGGCCTGAAAGACCCGCGATTCTCTCGCGGCTTCCGAGCACGTCGGTCAGCACCTCGGTCATGAGCATCGAGGTGCCGTTCTCCACGCCCTTGGACAAGATCAGCACAGGAATCTCGGAGCCGAGGAACGGACGCATGGATTCGGCGGTCGAGCGCACGCCCATGCTTGGGGTGACCATCACAACGGCCTCCGCGCCGGCAAGGGCCGCTTCAATGTCAGGCGAGGCGGTCACGCACCCGGGAAGCACGACGTCTTTAAGGTAGATGGGGTTGCGATGATCGGTGTTAATGCCCTCGGCGATCTCGGGCTCTCTGTCCCAAAGGCCAACGTCGTGCCCTTTGCCGCCGAGGAGCCAAGAGACCGCAGTTCCCCAAGAACCTGCACCAATCACAGCGATACGCATGGCTACGAGTCCTCCTTGGGAGACGAGGGTTTCTTGAACCGTATCTTTGATTCTTCCCCACGATACAGGCGAACTATGTTTGTGCGGTGACGCCATAATACGACAGCCGCGATCGCGAAGCCGGCAACAATCACCGCCGGACGATCTCGGTAAAACATGGTTACCAGAATCGGATACAGCACGGCTGCGCAAATCGAGCCGAGCGATACGTAGCGAGTGATCAAGGAGACGGAGACAAACGTCACCAACAAGAACATCCAAGCCATCGGAGTGACAAAGAGTAGCGCTCCGGCGGCCGTGGCCACGCCCTTGCCACCCTTGAAGCGGATGTATGGTGAGTACGAGTGGCCCGCCACAGCGGCCATGGCCGCAACAATCAGCAGCCAGTCTTGCTGCAGCGACACGAACTCAGCCGGGGTGAGCAGCGCCGCCAGTCCGACCGCGGCCGAACCCTTGGCGATGTCGAGAATCGCTACCGATAGGCCAGCCTTCCAGCCGAACACACGGTAGACATTAGTCGCACCCAAATTGCCCGAACCTTGCAGCCTTAGGTCGACTTTGTAGAACAGCTTGCCCACGAGCAAGGAGAACGGAATCGCGCCGACCAGATACGAGCCGACGAGTATGAGGGCGACGCGAAAAGCGAGCTCCACTGTGCTGTCAGTCCTTTTGCTTGAATTTGACGGTCAAAGGTGTTCCCGTCAGGTCGAAATGCTCGCGAAGTCTATTCTCCATGTAACGCTTGTACTGATCGTTTGCAAGCCTTGGATGATTAGCAAAGAACGTGAATACCGGAGGGCGTTGGTGTGTCTGGGTAACGTAGTGCACGCGCAGCGTCTGCTTGCCCTTGCTCACGGTGTGCCCGAAATCGCGCAGCTCAGTCAGCATCTTGTTTAGAGCGCTGGTTGATATCTGGATGCTGTAAGACGAGTAGCACTTGTCGATGGTATCGAACACGCGATGCACGCGCTGTCCGGTAAGCGCACTTATGCGAAGCACCGGAGCATACTCAATGAAACCAAGTTTCTCTTCGCGATGATACTTGAGCTCTTCGCGCTTCTCCTCATCGTCGATGAGGTCCCACTTGTTCATGACGATAGTTAGGCCGCAGCCGCGCTCCTCGGCAAAGCGAGCAATCCGCTGGTCTTGGTCGGTGATGCCGATGACCGAGTCGATCACGAGCAGCGCCACGTCGGCGTTGTCAATCGCGCGCATCGCCCGCACAAACCCGTAGTACTCGACATCTTGGTCGATCTGGGACTTGCGGCGAAGGCCCGCTGTGTCCACGAATCGATACATGCGGCCCTCGTGCTCGATCGTTGCGTCAAGTGAGTCGCGGGTCGTGCCGGCCACTTCCGAGACGATAGCGCGGTCGCGACCGATGAGCCGGTTGAGGAGCGATGACTTGCCTGCGTTCGGGCGACCGATAATGGCCACACCGATTGCGTCGTCCTCAGCGTGCGGAATCTCGGGCGGTAGAGCGTCCACGAGCGCATCGAGCAGATCGCCCGTGCCGTGGCCGTGGGTGGCCGATACCGGCCATGGCTCGCCCATGCCAAGCGCCCAGAACTGATGCGACATGGAGTCGTCACCGGGGGTGTCGGATTTGTTGACCACAAGGAAGGTCGGGGTGTTGACGCGCTTTAGGAGCCGGGCGACCTGCTGGTCCTCGTCCATGACCCCGGTCTTGCCGTCAACAACAACGACGATGACATCGGCCTCTTCGGCAGCCACGAGGGCTTGGAACTTGATGGACTCCGCGAACGGATCATCGGCCGCATGCTCGATGCCGCCGGTGTCAATGAGCATGAACTCGCGACCGTTCCAGTCAGCATGATGATAACTGCGGTCACGAGTCACGCCGCGCATCTCATGAACGATGGCGTCAGCGGTCTGGGCTATACGATTAACGAGCGTGGACTTGCCCACATTGGGACGTCCCACGACCGCGATGATGGGTAGCGCCACTGCGCTCACCTACTTCTGGTCTGAGTCGGGTGCAGCGGAAATCAAGCCAAAGAGCAATCCGCCAGCGGTACAGGATACCAGACGGATGTCTGCACCGCTTAGCTCCGCAATCTGGGTAAGTGTCATGTCATCCAAAGTGAGCCCGTCGGCATTGAAAACAACGTCGGGCAGAAGGTAGACCCCGTCATGCGGGTGCTTGGCGATCGCGTCGATGATGTCTATACCCGTGAGCAACCCCGTAACGCTCACATTTCCGCCGAAGAACCGGTTCCCGACCGCCAACAGACGCACGCGTCCGATGCCCTCGCAGGCCTCAAGGGCGCCTGCAAGCGTTGTCGCTGCCATCACGCCGGTGATGAGCGTGACGGAGTCCTGTTCGGCAGGGAGC
>JAURYZ010000038.1 GCA_030653635.1 Coriobacteriia bacterium
ACACCCTCTCGATAGCGCTTCTGGAAGTCATCACGCTCGAGGATGCGTGCCACCGTGAACTGACTCGAGAGCCGCAGGACACCCTCGAAATCGAGCTTGCCCAGCCACTCGGAGTTGCGTCGCATTTCCGTACGCGCAGGGTCGAGGATTTTGTACGCCTGCTCTATATATGTAGTAGCGTTCACGTCGATCTGCTCCCGAGTGAGCGCCGGCCTTGTCGTGGATCGGCCACTGGGATCGCCAATCAGTGCCGTGAAGTCCCCAATGATGAGCACGACCTGATGCCCGAGATCCTGAAACTGTCGTAGCTTCCTCAAGGGGACGGCGTGCCCGAGATGCAGGTCTGGCGCCGTGGGATCCACCCCGAGCTTGATGCGCAGCGTGCGCCCGGATTCCAGCTTCTTGCGAAGATCGGCCAACGGGACAATATCTGCAGTCCCACTGGCGATCACATGGATGATGTCGTCGGTTGCGCTGTCGGGCACGTGGGGGCCTCCTCGTGGGTGACGGGGCCGTCGGCGCGCACTCGCGGTTACCGAACCGACAACCCGCCAACCCTATCTGGCGTGCGGTTTGCACGTCATACTAGCACGAAGAACCGACCCTCCAGCAGCTCTCAACGACGGCTGGATGAGCCAAAGGTCGAGACGGCCCGACAAGCCCGACAACCCCCACAAGGTGCACATGACCCAACGTGGTACCAACAATACACATGGACCCGCAGGACGAGGGCAGACCCCACGGCCCCGGCCAAAGCCCCGCAAGAAGAGCGCGGCGCTCGAACCGACCGGCAGCGCCGCAAGCCGTCAGCCCGCGGCATCGGCAAATCAGCGCCCCGGTACGGCTCGCAAGCGACCCGCGGCAGGCACAGGGCGCAAAGCTCCATCCAAGGCGCGCAAGCGCACCTCACGTCGCGCTCGCACGCTGCGCATTGTAGGGTTCGCCTCCATGGCGCTACTGCTCGCCGCCATAGTGGTCGGCAGCGTAGGGTACTTCGCCATCGCGCGCGATTTGCCAGAGCCCGGGGCAAAAGCCCGCGGTCGTGACCAGTCATCGCTGATCACTGACCGAAACGGCGAAGAGATCACGAAGCTGTTCGCGGAACAAGATCGCACCGATCGCACGCTTGCCGATATGCCGATCCCCTTGCGCCAGGCGGTCATCGCCACAGAAGACAAGCGCTACTACGAACACAAGGGCGTCGACCCGTGGGGTATCGCTCGCGCGTTGTGGGTTGATGTCACGCAAGGCAAGCGCCATGGCGGCTCCACGATTACCCAGCAGTATATTGTCAATGCATTCGTCGAGCGCGAGAGCACCCTGACCCGCAAAGTGAAAGAGGCAATGCTCGCCTATCGTGTCGAAAAGCAGCTGTCCAAAGACGCGATCCTTGAGCTGTACCTCAACACGATCTATTTCGGCCACGGTGCATATGGCGTGGAGTCGGCGGCCGAGGTGTACTTCGGCGCACAGGTCGAGGACCTCACCCCTGCTCAGTGCGCAATGATCGCCGGCGTCATCAAGTCCCCCGGACGCTACTCGCCGTACCTGGACCCGGAGGCGGCCAAAGAGCGCCGCGACACCGTGCTTATGCAAATGAACGAACAGGGCTACCTCACCGCCGAGGAGAAGAAGACCTCTCAGGCCGAGGAGATAGTGCTCGCGGGCCTTAAGCAGGGTTCTGCTCAGGCACCCTACTTCATGGAGTATGTAAAGGCTCAGCTCACCGAAGAATATGGCGCAGAGGCGCTGTATCGTGGCGGGATCAAGGTCAAGACGACCATTGACCTGCGCATGCAAAGAGCGGCCGAGAAGGCCGTCGCCGACGCACTGGATCAGCCAGACGACCCGTCTGCAGCCCTCGTGGCCATCAATCCTGTGACCGGAGAGATCCTGGCGATGGTCGGTGGCCGCGATTTCGAGACACAGCAGTTCAACGTCGCGGTCCAGGGCAAGCGTCAGCCGGGCTCGGCCTTCAAGCCTTTTGTGCTCACGAGCGCCCTAGATCAAGGCGTGCTCCCTGAACAGACCTTCGCCGCAGGGCCCGCCAGCTTCGCCCTGAAGAACGGACAGACATGGACGGTGACCGGTGCCGGCGGTGGCAACACCAGACAGATGCGTCTGCGGGAAGCTACCGAGAAATCGGTGAACTCCGTCTTCGCCAAACTCATTTTGGACACCGACCCGAAGAATACCGTCAAGATGGCCGAAAAACTCGGCATCCACTCGGGCGTGGAGCCGGTGCCTGCTATCGCGTTGGGCGGCTTGGAGCACGGCGTTTCGCCGCTGGAGATGGCTTCGGCATACGGCACGCTGGCCGCTGGCGGCAAACACACGGTCCCCTACGGCATCGCTGAGGTTCTGGATTCCAAGGGCAACTCCGTGTTCAGCGCCGAGACATCCGCGACTCAGGCCATTGATCCCGCGCTCGCCTACCTGACCACCGACATCCTGCGAGGCGTGATCAGTAAGGGCACAGGCACTGCCGCCAAAATCGGCTGCCCCGCGGCGGGGAAAACGGGGACGACCCAGGAGTACCGCGATGCGTGGTTCGTCGGATACACGCCTCAGTTGGTGTGCGCGGTGTGGGTCGGCTATCCGGACACACAGCGTGAGATGAAGAGCGTCCACGGACGCAAGGTCACCGGGGGTTCGTTTCCCGCGGAAATCTGGGCTCAGTTCATGAAGAGCGCGCTTACCTCAGCCCCCGAACTCGAGTTCACCCGGCCGGCCAAGGGCATATCGACGCTGAAGGTGTGTGCCGACTCAGGCGGTGCCGCCACTGACTTTTGCCCGACGACGTTTTCCGGGCAATTCTTGACCAAAGAGACCCCGGAGTCGTGCAGCCTTCATGCGGCACCCACCAAGATCACTATCCCCAATGTCGTGGGCATGACGAAGGATGCTGCGCTGGCGGCACTCAAGAAGCTGATGCTCTTGTTCAAGGTCGTCGAAGAGGATGTCCCGGGCGTGGCGGCTGGCCTCGTCGCCAGACAGAGTCCCGACGCGGCTAGCGAGGGCACCACTCAGACGGTTGTTACCATCACCGTGAGCAACGGCGGTGCCGGTAACACCCCACCCCGAGCGGAGTTCACCATCAGTTTGACCCAGGTCAGTATCGGGCAGCCGGTCGACTTCGACGCAACGGCGAGTAGCGATGATGGTCGGATCGATACCTACTACTGGGAGTTCGGTGACTCCGCCGAGGGCAGGGGCAAGAAGACGTCTCACGCTTTCACATTGCCGGGGACTTATGACGTGACGCTATGGGTGACAGATGACAAGGATCAAACCTCGTCAATCACCAAGACGGTCACCGTACGCTAGCAACAATGCCACAAGCCACGCACACGGCGCCGGACGACTTGTAGCTCGTCGGGCGCCGTGTGACGGCGCTGGATACTAGCGGATTCCTCGGTAGAAGTGACCCGTGGTTACT
>JAURYZ010000039.1 GCA_030653635.1 Coriobacteriia bacterium
GACATCGTTTGCAACGAGCGTTCGAGTGGCTGGACGTCGGCGAGTCCCAGGGCGTCGGCGAGCACGCGCGCGCCTGCGGGCGCACGGTCAAGGTTCGTGTGAGCGGCGATAAGCGCGATTCCCTGACTGAGTGCAAGGGTCGCGACAGAGCCCGGCCCAAAGGCCCCCGCGGGATCCAGGAAGGCCGGATGATGCGTCACGACCACGTTCAGGCCTTGCTCAGCAGCTCGAGATACCGCCTCACGCGTCACATCGAGGCACACGAGGACGCCCGTGACATGCGCAGCCGGATCCCCTACTGCAAGTCCCACGTTGTCCCAAGGCTCGGCCCACTGCGTCGGAAACGCGGTGTCGAGTGCCGCCACGATGTCTTGGACCTTAGGGCCGGGATTTGGACTCATAGCTCCAGATACCGCCTCTCGGAACCAGCGAGCGGATATGCGATGCGGCTGTGGCCCGCGTCCACAAGTGCCGCGTAGGCATCAGCAATCGCGAATCCAACCTCGGATGGCGCATGCGCGTCGGAACCGACGGTCGCCGACACACCCGCAGCGGCGAACGCACGCAGCAACTCAGCGCCCGGGTACAGCTCGCCCACGGGCTTTCGCAGTCCTGCCGTGCTCACCTCGACGAGCACGCCGCTTGCGGCCGCTGCCCGCGCCATTCGCTCGTACTCACGAAGCGGCTCAAATGTGGGCCGATGCCCGAATTTCTTTGGCAGATCGGGGTGTGCCATGACATCGAACAGGCCGCTTGACGCCGCTTCACACCACACACCCACGTACTCGCGCCACACGTCGTCAACATCGCGCCGATCCCAACCCGTCATATCATTGGGGTCGTCAAACGCCCACGTCCCCAAGAAATGCACCGAGCCGAGGAATACCTTCGCGCCTGCCGCGCGCCCTCGGGCAATTGAATCCGCAGCATACATGGGCTCGTCGGCCAGCCAATCAACCTCAAGGCCCAGCCCGATCTCGATATCAGGGTTCTCTTTCGCCAGAGTGGCTATGGTTGCGCAGTAGGGCTCTAGGTCAGAGTCGCACATCGACAAGTGCCGATCGGGATCAAAAGCTACCGGTAGCGGCGCGTGCTCGGCGAAGAGCATCGCGCTCACGCCAGCGGCGCGGGCTGCTGCGACATAGGCGCCTGGCTTACCTGTGGCGTGATTGCAGAAGCCCGTGTGGATGTGGCAATCGATCAACTTGCGCACTTAATGGTCCCTCCTCCGACGACCAAATCACCGTCGTAGCATACGACAGACTGGCCCGGCGCTACGCCGGAAAGCGGCTCGTCGAATTCCACGATGAGCGTGTCGCCCGCGCTTATAGCGGTCGCAGACGAGCGGAGCATGCGGTAGCGCGTCATCGCATCCACCCGGTGCGTGCCCGGGCCGAGACGCCAAAGCTGCGTATGCGCCTCCACCCGCGAGGCCGACAGCGCATCGCTACCACCGACCACGACGCGGTTGGCATCCGCGTCAAGCCCGACGACGTACAGCGGCTCAGGAGCCGCAATGCCAAGTCCCTTGCGCTGGCCCACCGTGTAATAAGCAAGACCTCGGTGCATGCCGAGGACAGCACCATTCGCATCGACAATCTCGCCTGGCACGACCGCCTCCGGACAACGCGTCGCCACCACCGAGACGTGCTCGCCAGCCGGCGCAAAACAGGTCTCTTGGCTCTCAGAGCGCTCCGCGCTCGGCAGTTCTAGCCGCGCGGCGATTTGCCGCACTTCGCTCTTGGCGAGCTCCCCAAGAGGAAAGAGCGTGTGCTCCAACACCTGAGGGGTGAGCGAATACAGGAAGTACGACTGGTCCTTGGCGCCGTCGACGCCGCTGGCGAGCCATGGGGTCGCGCACTCGTCGCGGATGATGCGCGCGTAGTGCCCTGTGGCGATCATATCTGCGCCTGCCGCAAGCGAGCGCGCCAGCAGGTCGGCGAACTTCACGCGGTCGTTGCAGCGCGCGCAAGGGTTGGGTGTGCGGCCTGCGGCGTATTCCTGCGCGAACGGTGTGATTACCTCGCGCTCAAAGATCTCGCGAAAGTCCCACGTGTAGTGCGGGATGCCCAGCGTGTCGCATACGCGGCGCGCCGAGCGCACGGCGTCGGTGCCGCAGCACTCCCCGAGCAGCTGGCCTTCGGGCAACAGCTGCATGGTGATGCCGGTGACCTCGTGGCCTGCTTCCAGCAGAAGCGCGGCCGCAACCGAGGAGTCGACTCCCCCGCTCATGCCCACGAACACGCGCGCCATGGCTTCTACTTCGCCGAGAGACGAGCGCCCGCACGGACGCTTGCGCGGGCGGCGTGAATCACAGCTCTCACGCCTCGTCGTGGTCGTGATCGTCTTCATCGGCGTGCGGGTCGAAATTCGGGTCGGCCGACTTGACCTCACCGGCGATCGGCTCGCGGCCGTGCTTGACCAGATAATCGTCCACAGCGACCTTGAGGCCGTCGGTGGCCAGAACGCTGCAGTGCATCTTTGCCGGCGGCAATCCGTCGAGTTCCTCGGCGACCTGCTTTTTTGTGATTGCGACGGCGTCCTTTAGCGACATGCCGCGCGCCATCTCGGTGACAATCGAGCTCGTGGCGATCGCGGCGCCGCACCCGAGGGTTTGGAACTTGATGTCCTCGATCTTGTCGTCGTCGATCTTGAGCGTGATCTTCATGATGTCGCCGCACACGGGGTTGCCGACTTCGCCGATCCCGTCCGCGTCGTCGATGACTCCCACGTTGCGCGGGTGGTTGAAGTGATCCATGACCTTATCGCTGTAGAGCACCGCTCTCTCCATTCCGTCTTAGCGGCCCTTGGGGCCGTCTGTTCATGTCTGTATCGTGTGCTTTGAGCCGATCTACCTGGCCGAGGAACCGAACATCCTGTCGTACACCGGCGACATCGAGCGCAATCGCTCAACAATCGGCGGCAGGACCTCAAGGAAGTAGTCCACGTCCGCTTCCGTGGTGAACCTGCCCATCGAGACACGCAGCGAACCGTGCGCAATCTCCGGCGGGCAGCCGATCGACAGCAGAACGTGGCTTGGCTCGAGCGAGCCCGACGAGCACGCCGAGCCGGTCGACACCGCGATGCCGAGGTTGTCGAGTTGCAGGAGCATGGCCTCGCCCTCGACGCCCTTGATGAGCAGCGAAGCGATGTTGGGCATACGGTGTGCGGGATCGACAGTCGTGCTCTGCTCGGTGTTCTCAAGGCGTTCGATCACGGCATTTGTTAGCTTCTCGCGAAGTGCTGCCAAACGCAGGCTCTCCTCGGCCTGGTCCTCGAGCATGAGTTCGAGCGCCTTGGCGAACCCGACGATTCCGGGAACGTTCTGGGTGCCGGAACGCTTCTTGGACTCCTGTCCTCCGCCGAGGATCTGCGGCTCGAACGGGGTTCCACGCTTGAGGTACAGCGCGCCGACGCCCTTGGGACCGTAGATCTTGTGGCCGGAGAACGACGCGGCGTCCACGCCAAGCTCCGCGACGTCGAACGGGATCTTGCCAAGCGTTTGGGCCCCATCAGTGTGAAACAGCGCACCGCGCTCGTGAGCGGCGGCGGCGAGCTCCTTGATGGGCTGAATGGTACCGATCTCGTTGTTGCCGTGCATGATCGAGACGAGCACCGTATCGTCGCGCAGCGCGACGACCATGTCCTCGACGTGGATGATGCCGTCTTCACGCGGGCCTAAGTACGTGACTTCGTAGCCGCGCTTCTCGAGCAGGTGTGCGGGTTCGAGGACTGCGTGATGCTCGAACTTGGACACAATCACATGGCCGCCCTTGGGCGACTTGCGTGCCGTTATGCCGAGGAGAGCTGCGTTATCTGATTCGGTTCCACATCCCGTGAAGGTGATCTCACTGGGATGCGTGGCGCCGATGCCCTTGGCGAATCGCTCCCTGGCGTCCTCGAGCGCACGATAGGCGTCGCGACCCAGAGCATAAAGCGAGTTCGCGTTGCCGTAGTCTTCCATGAAGTACGGCATCATCGCGTCCATGACGCGTTGATCTACCGGTGTCGTGGCCGCGTAATCAAAGTAGATGCGACGGGGAGTGTCCATGTCGGTCCCTTTCCTATCCTATCGGGCGCGAGTCGATGACGTCTTGCGCAGTCACGAGTTCGGCGAGAGTTGCTGACTCGAACACATCTCTCAAAGCAGCGGTGGCGCGGTTCCAGACAGCAGCTGCGGCACACGCCCCGCTGCGTCCGCACGTAAGCCCGCGATCTCCCTCGCATACGGTTGCAACGAGCGGGCCCTCAAGGGCCTCGACGATTGCGAGCACGTTGATATCTTCAGGAGCGTGGGCAAGAGCGAAACCACCGCGAGCCCCTCGGACCGCACTCACGAGCCCGGCTTGGCGCAGCCCCACGAACAATTGCTCGAGGAACTTGGCTGGGATCTCCTGCTGCTCAGATATCTCGCGCGCGCTGACCGGACCGTCCTCTAATGAGGAGGCGAGGTAGATCATGGCGAGGAGGCCGTATTCGCTCTTTGCGGTGAGCCGCATAGTTCTATCGCACCCAATCCTGACTGAAACAGTAGTGTTTGGTTACGATATGCCCGCGGGGGCGATGAGTCAAGCGGCGGGGGCTGTGACTTCGGCCTCTTCGGATAGTTACGTTCTCCCCGAGGCTGGCTACTGGGGGGATCAGCAAGATGACTGCAGATGCCCACCCTCGCAGGCGCGTCACTCGCTCTAGCTTACGACTACTACCGGAAGCGGTTTCGAAGCTGACGGCTGGGCTGGCCCTTTTCGCAATAGCAATCCCTACATCTCAGACGCCTGCAGCCTCTCGCAGCAACCCCACATACTCCCCCACCAGCCGATCGAACGTGCACGCCTCGGCCAGTCCCCGCGCAGCACCGGGCACGGGTCGGTCCAGCACGAGCCCCCTCAGGCGCGCGACTAGCTCGTCGACGCCGCGATAGCGGTACTCGGGTGGATACACATCCGGATATGCGAGCCTGTCGGGCACGACAGGCGTACACCCCGCGTAGCAGGCCTCGATCATCGCAAGGCCAAAGAACTCGTTGGTCGCGGTCGATACAGCGATGTCGCTACCAACCAGTAGCGCAGCGTACTCCTCGCGCGTGGCGGGTTCACCCACATGCACCAGGCGATCGCCGAGCGCGGCTGCCGCAAGTTGCATCGCGTCTGCGGTATCGCGGAACGACTGCCCGGCGACGGCCACTTCGAACTCAAGGCCCTCCTGTGCAAGTGAGGTCACTGCCGCAAAGAACGTCTCGGGATCCTTGTCATGCTCCCACCGGTGTGGCCACACGATGCGCGGGCGCGCTGCTCGCGGGGCACTGGCGACACTTCCGGGGCTGAGCACGGCGTCGAAGGGTGCCGGATCGAACGGCGGTGCGATGACACGGGATTTGGCTAGAATCGCCTCAGCCACGCCTGTGGGGTGGTGATCCGGGAAGGCCTTGAGAAAGCCGGGGATCTCCTCGGCAAAGCTGCGTAGGGTGTAGGCGGAGTTGAATGCGCAGGCGGTGGCTGCGAGCGCGC
>JAURYZ010000049.1 GCA_030653635.1 Coriobacteriia bacterium
ATCGATGCGACGTTCGCGCTCTCCTCGGCAAGTATCGCGGTCACGGCGGCGATCTCGCCAGGACGGTCCTGGTGCTCTACGAGGAGGGTCGGCATATCTCCGGTCATCTCGACACTGAAGTCATCTATCGTGCTTACCACCACGTCGCCGCCGCCCAGTGACGAGCCCAGAATCCGCATGGTGCGTCCGCTCGCGTCCGAGAGCACGAATCGCGCCGTATTGGGGTGAACCTCGCCGAGGTCTGCTTCGTCAAAAGATACAGAGAGGCCGGACTGCTTCGCGAGGGTCAGAGCTTCACGGATGCGCGGGTCGTCGGGAGTAAAGCCGAGCAGGCCCGCGACGAGCGCCATGTCGGTGCCGTGTCCGCGACCCGTGGAAGCGAAGGAACCGTGCAGCTCGATATGAGCGACGGCGGGACATCCGCCAAAAACGGCGCGTGCGAGTAGCCCGAGACGTACGGCTCCGGCGGTGTGACTGGATGAAGGGCCGATCATGATCGGCCCCACGATGTCGAAGAGCGAGCGTTGGCGTATCATTCGCTAAGTGTAGCGTGTGTTAGCGCCGCGTTGCGCCCTAGCACGACGGGACTGTAGTATGGGCGGGCGCACAGGCGCTGTTCAGGCAAGCGTAGAGAGGAACACCACGCAATGGAATCAACCCAGAAGCAGATCGTGATAGGCCTTGTGGTCATCGCAGCACTGCTCGCCGCGATCGCAGGCGTGCTGATTTGGCAGAACAACAGCAATGCAATCCCGGCTCCGTCCGCAAATGCGGCAGACACCTCCGGCGCAGCGACCGCCGCCAACCCGGCTGCAACCACGGGTACCGGCATGCCGGGGGCCACGGGCACCGCTCCCGACGCCGAGTTCAACCCCGCAACGGCCCCCAAGGTCGCCAGCGGTCAGACTCCCGAGGAGTATGTGAAGACGTACTACCAGGCATGTCAGGACGGCAAGTTCGTCGATGCTTACAAGATGCTCCCGACCGCGACGCAGGCCTACTACCAGAGCGAGGCTGGCTTCGAGAGCACTCTCAAGGGCTACGGCATCACCGGGTTCACCGTTCAGCCGCAGGCTGAGGCCGGCGACTCGATCACTGTCGTGGGTGCGCAGGCAGCCCAGGGTATGGAGTTCCCGTACACGTGGACCTTCGTCAAGGGCGACGGCGGTTCGTGGCTCGTTAAGTCGCGCGCCATGGGCGGCAAGTAGGTCGATAGGCCTTCGGGCTTACGCAGACTGCATATTTGAGGCGGCGCTCCGGGAGACCGGGGTGCCGCTTTTCTCTCCCCGAGATGTCGTTGCCCCGTGCTAATCTGGGCGGGTGAAAACGACCGAACTTTCCCGGCTCATCGTCCCGGGCACCGACCCTGATGTCATCGAGACCTACACCTCGCTGGCTGCGCGCGCGGCCGATGCGGTGTTCGGTTTCGAGGACGAGATCGTGTTCGTGGACATCGAGACGACCGGTTTTGACGCCGATCGCGACGCCATCATCGAGATCGCCGCACTGCGTTGCAAGGGTCCGGAGATCCTCGACCGATTCCATACGATGGTGGACCCCGGTCGGCCGGTGCCCATCGAGATCACCAAGCTCACGGGCATCGAGGATGCGATGCTCGAGGGAGCGCCGGGTCCCGAGGGTGCCGCGACGCAGTTCGCGCAGTTCGCCGGTGGCCGTGACATCGTCGCGCACAACGTCTCGTTCGATCGTGGCTTTCTCACGCGAGCCGCCGGGCAGGCGCGCTTTCGCGGAGAGTGGCTCGACTCACTTCAACTCGCACTCGTGGCGCTGCCACGGATGTCCTCGCATCGCCTGTACGACCTCGCGCTCGCGTTCGGCGCGCACAAGCCCACACACCGTGCGACCGAGGACGCCGAGGCACTCGCGTTCCTGTGGCGCGTCATGCTGTGCGGCCTAGACGCCATGCCTCCTGGACTGCTCACGCACCTGTCGCTCCTAGCGCCGAGTGCACCATGGCCGCTGCGAAAGATCCTCGCGCACATGGCCGCCGCGCACGCGTCCGGCCGCGGCTCCAAGGCGTCGTTCGACCTCAAAGAAGCGCGTCGTCACAGGATCCCGACCGACAAGCCCGAGGCGATGCGCGATGCCGAGGACTTCGAATGCGAGTGTCCGCCGGTCGAGCAGATCGTGGCCGAGTTCGGGCCCGAGGGTATCGCCGGCCGCATGTACGAGGGCTTCGAGCCGCGCGAGGAGCAGGCGCGGATGGCGCAAGCCGTCACCGAGGCGTTCGCCAACGGCGCGCATGCCGCAATCGAGGCTGGCACCGGAGTGGGCAAGTCCGTGGCCTACCTCGTGCCCGCTGCTCGATTCGCGATGACGAACCGGGTGAGTGTGGGCGTGGCCACCAAGACCAACTCGCTCATGGATCAACTGGTGTACTCCGAGCTGCCGGCGCTGGCCGAGGCGCTTAATGGTGAACTGCGCTACGTGTCGCTCAAGGGCTACGAGCACTACCCCTGCCTGCGCAAACTCGAGCGGTTCGCGTCCGAGTTGGGCGATGCGGCCCCGGAAGCCGAGATCGTGGCCGCCGCAGCGCTCTTGGCGTGGATCGCACAAAGCTCGTGGGGCGACTTGGACGCGACGAACGTCCATTGGCGCCGCGAGGTCAAAAGTGCCGTTGCGGCCGCTGTCGCCGATTGCACGCGCAAGCGCTGCCGCTACTATCCGAACCTGTGCTACCTGCACGGAGTGCGCCGACGAGCATGCAGCGCGCATATTGTGGTCACCAACCACGCTCTGCTTTTTCGCGATGTGGTAGCCCAGGGCGGCATCTTGCCTCCCGTGCGCCACTGGATCGTGGACGAGGCGCATTCGGCCGAGTCCGAAGCACGCAAACAACTCACGCTCGAGGCCGGGCACACGGAGCTCTCCGTCACGCTCTCGGCGCTTCACTCAAAAGGCCGCGGAGGTGTGATCGACACCGTCCGGCGCAAAGTGCGGTCCTCGGCAGGCACTCATGGCGAGTTGCTCGCCGAGCTCGTCACCATCGAAGAGGCGCTGAACTCGGCGAGCGTGCTCGTGGGTTCGCTGTTCGATTTCGTGAAGGACTTAGGTGCGAAGGTCGCGGACAGCGGCTATGACAGCTGCGATGTGCGCGTCGATGCGCAGCTGCGCGAATCGGGAGGCTGGGGGCCGGTCGAGAGCGTGGGCAAGTCGCTCGCGCGCAAGCTCGAGGCGGTGCTCGACAGCGGCAGGCGACTAGTGACGCTGCTCGAGCAAGGTGGCGGGGAGTTCACCGACCCGCGTGCCGATCTGGCCGGGCTCCTCACGCGCGTGGCCGACCAGCTCGAGGGGCTCGTCACCGTCATCGCTGGTGATGCGGCCGAGTACGTCTACTGGCTCTCGCTCGATAGGCGCCGCAACGTCACCACCGAGCGCCTCATTGCCGCGCGTCTGGACGTGGGCGAAGTACTTGCCGAGGAGTTCTACCCAGGCACGCACTCCGTGGTGTTCACGTCCGCGACAATCGCGGCGGGCGATGACTTCTCGCATTTCACGCGAGCGGTAGGGCTTGACCGCCTGGCTTCCGAGGCATGGACATCGCACCGGCTTGAGAGCTCGTATGACTTCGAGAACCAGATGGCCGTGTTCGTGCCCAACGATATGGCGCTGCCCAACACGCCTGGATACCTGACGGACCTGGAGCGGTTGCTCGAAAGCGTCCACATCGCCATGGGCGGCAGCACGCTTTCGCTGTTCACCAACCGCCGCGATATGGATGCGCTGTACCGCGCGCTCGAACCAAAGCTCGAAGACGCCGGCGTCTCGCTCATCGTGCAGAGCCGGGGAGTGAGTGCAAAGCGTCTGCGCGACGAGTTCGTGGCCGATGAGGCACTCTCGCTGTTTGCGACCAAGTCGTTCTGGGAGGGCTTCGACGCCAAGGGCGACACGCTGCGCTGCGTCGTGGTGCCGCGACTGCCCTTTGGGCGCCCCAACGACCCACTCGCCCAGGAGCGCGAGGAGCGCGAGGGCCGTGCGGCGTGGAAGCGCTATGCGCTGCCCGAAGCGGTCATCGAGCTCAAGCAGGCCGCCGGGCGCCTGATCCGCAGCAAGACCGACACCGGCTGCCTCGTGATCGCCGACGCGCGCGTGCTCCACAAGGGCTA
>JAURYZ010000051.1 GCA_030653635.1 Coriobacteriia bacterium
CACATCGCTTCGCCGCAACAGTGCCTTGAGAGCGGCGTGATAAGATTCTGTCTCGGGCAGATTCACTTTTCTGTGCCCGCCCATGTGCCGTTGAGATATCGGAAAGACCGTGATAACACATGCGTGAGAAGCTCGAACAGATACTTCAGACCTACGTGGAACTGACCGAGAAGCTCGGCTCCCCGGAGGTTCTTGCTGACCAGAAGGAGTACGCACGCTTAGCCAAGGTGCATCGCTCGCAGACCGCCTTGGCGGATCGGGCGCGCCAGTACATCGAGGCGTGCGAACAGCTCGACGGGGCCAAGGACATGCTGCGCAACGAGACAGATCCAGATCTCAAGGAGATGGCTGCCGACGAGATCAAAGAGATCGAATCGGGATTGCCCGCCATGGAGGAAGAGATGAAGCTCATGCTCCTCCCGGGCGACCCGAACGACGACAAGGACATCATCGTGGAGATCAGGGGCGGTGCCGGTGGGGACGAAGCCGCGATCTTCGCCGGTGATTTGTACCGTATGTACACCCGCTATGCTGAGACTCAGCGCTGGAAGGTCGAGGAGATTGACGCTTCCGAAAGCGATTCGGGCGGCTTTAAAGAGGTCTCGTTTCGGGTGCGCGGCAACAAGGTCTACAGCAAGATGAAGTTCGAGTCGGGTGTGCATCGTGTGCAGCGTGTGCCTGCGACCGAATCACAGGGTCGAATCCATACTTCGACCGCTACGGTCGCTGTGCTTCCCGAGGTAGAGGATGTCGAGATCGAGATCAACCAAGGCGATCTGCGCATCGACGTGTACAGGTCTAGCGGCCCAGGCGGACAGTCCGTCAACACCACTGACTCCGCCGTGCGCATCACGCACCTTCCGAGCGGTCTTGTGGTGCAATCTCAGAACCAGAAGTCCCAGCTTCAGAACCGTGAAGCTGCGATGCGGGTGCTGCGTGCACGGCTATATGAGCAGGAGCTCGAGCGTCAGCAGGCTGAACTGGGCGCTCAGCGCCGCAGCCAGATTGGATCGGGAGACCGCTCCGAGAAGATCCGCACATACAACTACCCCCAGGACCGCGTCACCGATCACAGAATCGGTGTCACCATACACAACATCCCAGGCATCATGGCCGGCGACGTCGGCAACTTGGTAGATGCGCTGGTGACCGCCGACCGCGCAGAGCGTCTCGCGGCCGTCGGTCGGTAGCGGTCGGGCCTCAGAGCATGACAGCAGACCACATCTGGACACTCAAAGAGTCGCTCGAGTGGACGCTTGGGTACCTCGATGGCAAAGGTGATGAGCATCCCAGACGCAGCGCCGAGTGGCTGCTATCGGCTGCGACCGGGCTATCCCGGGTGGAGATATATGCGTATCACGACAGGCCACTGACGCCTCAGGAGCGGGCGGCACTTCGTGAGGGAGTCAAACGTCGCGCCGGGGGCCAGCCGCTCCAGTACGTCACTGGCGAGATGGCCTTTCGTCATCTGGTGGTTCGCGTGGTGCCGGGCGTCTTTATCCCGCGTCCAGAGACCGAGACTCTCGTAGACGAGGGACTCGAATTCCTGCGCGGCCTAAGTCAGCCAAAGCGACCAAAGATCGATCCTCCTGATGCTGGAGATGAATCCCAGCTAGTCATCGACTTGTGCACGGGATCGGGCGCAATCGCCTGCTCGATGGCCCAGGAACATCCCTCATCCAGAGTCCTGGCTACGGACCTGTCTGCGCTGGCGGTGGCCACCGCAACTGCGAATGCCGAACGACTGGGACTTTCAGATCGCGTCGAGGTGTTCGATGGAGACCTCTTCTCGCCGCTGGAAATCTTCGCTGTCGAACGGCGCCTCTTGGGGCAGGTGGATCTGGTAATCTCGAATCCACCCTATATCCCCAGCTCAGACCTGCCAGACCTGCCCCAAGAGGTGCTAGGTTTCGAGCCCCATCTTGCCTTGGATGGCGGGCCCGACGGTCTCGTGATCGCGCGTCGCATCATGGAGGAATCGACTCGTTGGCTGCGTCCGCAAGGCATGCTGGCGATAGAACTCGATGAAGGTTGTGTGCAGATTGCTGTCAAACAGATGTCAGAGTGGTATGAAGGTATAAGAACCGTGAGGGATCTTGCGGGCCGGGACCGCGTCGCGATCGGCTACCTACGCAAGTAACCTCTGATGCCATGGCATGGCACAGAATGGAGGCGGTTGTATGAACAAGGTGTTTCGTATCGACCCGGACAGGCCGTCCGCGGAAGTCATGAATCTCGCCGCCACAGTGCTCAGGGACGGCGGGATTGTTGTTTTTCCGACAGAGACGGTCTATGGCATCGGCGCTTCAGCACATTCTTGTTTCGGCCCCAATGAGATATTTGACATCAAGGTCCGCCCTTTGGACAAACCCCTGCCATGGTTAATCGAAGACGATGATGCTCTGTTGGACAAATACGGAGTCGACGTCCCCGAATACGCTCATAATCTGGCCAAGGCGTTCTGGCCCGGTGCGCTGACGCTGGTCGTAAAGGCCTCCGATGTGGTTGGCAAGGATTTCCGCGCCGAGGACGACACTGTAGCGCTGCGTTCGCCCGACCATGAAGTCGTGATGGAGCTCATTCGCGCCTCCGGTGGCCCCATCATCGCTACGAGTGCGAACACTAGCGGCGCCCCGGCTCCGAATTCCTTCGCTCAAGTTGAGGAGCGCATCATCGCAGCGGCCGATGTGGCGCTCGATGGTGGGGAGACCGAGCATAAGCAGGCTTCCTCGGTGGTGGATTGTACTGGCGAAAGGCCTGTCGTTTTGCGAGAGGGCGCTATTCCGACGGATGCCATCATGCAGGCGGCTTCGGGAGGCACGTAGGCGCCTGCAGCGAACTCCTGTTATCGACGCCGGGCCGACGCTGGTCCGGCGTCTGCGTCTACCGCATTTCATGGAAGGTTGCGGTACAATCTGCACGCTCGGCCACCCGTCGGAAGGACTGACTCATGCGCGTCGCCATCGGCAGTGATCATGCCGGATTCGACCAGAAGGAGCGCCTGAAGGCGTATCTGGTCGAGAAAGGGTTCGACGTTGTTGACATGGGCACGAGTTCGGGTGTGGAGTCTGTCGATTATCCGGACTACGCCGAGAAGGTGGCTCGCAGCGTCGCTGGGGGCGATACCGAGCGCGGTGTGCTCGTTTGCGGTACTGGAATCGGCATGGCGATGGCGGCCAACAAGGTTGACGGCATCCGAGCGGCAAACGTGACCGATCCTACGTTCGCGGCGCTTGCGCGCGAGCACAACGACGCCAACGTCGTTGCCGTGTCGGGAAGATTCGTTCCTGTGGGGGTTAACCAGGAGATCTTGGATATCTTCCTGGGCACCGAGTTCGCTGGGGATCGCCACGCGCACAGGGTCGCCAAGATCGATGGAATCAAGGGCAAGGACTAACGCGCATCTTGCGCGTTTCGAACGTATCCGAAATGGACGGAGCCACAGGCATGACGTTGAAGTACATCCCGGGTCAGGATCCTCAGATCGCCGCTGCCATCGAAGCTGAACTCGCGCGCCAGCGCGGCACGATCGAGCTCATCGCCAGCGAGAACTTCGTTTCCCAAGCGGTCATGGAAGCGGCTGGTACGGTCCTTACGAACAAATATGCCGAGGGGCTTCCCGGAAAGCGCTATTACGGTGGCTGTCAGGTAGTTGATGTCGTAGAGAACCTTGCGCGAGATCGAGCGTGCGAATTGTTCGGTGCCGATCATGCAAACGTGCAACCCCACGCGGGTGCGCAGGCGAACATGGCCGTCTACTACGCGGTGTGTAGCCCCGGCGACACCGTTTTGGGTATGGACTTGGCGATGGGTGGTCACCTGACCCACGGCTCGCCTGTTAACTTTTCGGGCAAGTGGTTCAATATCGTCCCGTACGGTCTGGACATGGAGACCGAGACCATCGACTACGATGCGATGGAGCGGCTGGCGCGCGAGCACAAACCTCGCATGATCATCGCGGGGGCGAGTGCCTACCCGCGCGTCATCGATTTTGAGCGTTTCGCCTCGGTCGCCAAGGCCGTCGGAGCTGTACTTCTGGTGGACATGGCGCACATTGCGGGGCTTGTGGCGACCGGCGCGCACCCGAGCCCCGTGCCGTATGCCGATTTCGTTGCTTCTACCTCGCACAAGACCCTTCGCGGCCCCCGCTCCGGCTTTGTGCTGTGCAAGAAGGAGTGGGCCGCAGCGCTGGACAAGGCGGTCTTCCCAGGCCTACAGGGCGGTCCTTTCGAGCACGTCATAGCTGCCAAGGCCGTGGCCTTCAAAGAGGCGATGCAGCCCGAATTCAAGACCTATATCGATTCTGTCGTGGTGAATGCCCGAGTGATGGGCGAGGCCATGGTCGAGCGCGGCTTGCGTCTGGTGTCGGGCGGTACGGACAACCACCTTATGCTCGTGGATCTTCGCCCCGCATCCATCACCGGTAAGGATGCCGAGCACCTTTTGGAACAAGTCGGCTTCACGGTGAACAAGAACTCCATCCCGAACGACCCTGAAAGCCCGTTTGTCACGAGCGGTATCCGCGTTGGGTCGGCGGCCATGACCACTCGCGGCTTCACCGAGGTCGAGGCGCACTCGGTCGGGCGCCTACTCGCCGATGCGATCTTCAAGCGTGACGATGCCGCTGCGCTTAAGGGAATCATGGCCCAGGTACAGGTCATGCTCGACGCCCACCCGCTGTATCCCGAGATCTAGCAATCAAGTCCAAGAAACCGACCCACGAGACCCGAAGGGGGCGCACAGTATGAGCTTCGACGCCGACAAGTATCCCAACGTGCATGTGATGGATCACCCGTTGATTCAGCACAAACTTACCATCCTGCGCAACAAGGACACCGGCGCTAAGGAGTTCCGCGAACTGGTCAAGGAGCTCGCGTTGCTCATCGCCTTTGAGGCCACTCGTGGATTCCAGCTCGCCGAGACCACGGTCACAACGCCCATCACCGAGACCACGAGCTATGTGCTTGCCGGCAAGAAGGTCGCGGTCATCCCGATTCTGCGCGCCGGTCTTGGCATGGTCGATGCGATCCTCGAG
>JAURYZ010000053.1 GCA_030653635.1 Coriobacteriia bacterium
GCCCTCAAGCTCGATGTAGGCCCTATGCCCGCGATCTACCTGGGAATCCTCGAGAAGAAGCCTGACAGGCCCTCAGTGAGCGTCTATCCCAATCAGCCGACATCGATGGGCCAGTGTGTGTACTGTCACCCCGATGTCGACGACTTCTTGCCCGGACGTGTGATCTTTGCCCATGCCGAGCACCTCAAGCGCAACTACCAGTGTACGGTGTGTCATCCGCAGTTCGGACACGGTCTTGAGAGTATCCGGCGCCCCGACATGCTGTCGTGCTACCGATGTCACGGCCTGACTCACGCGCGAGCTGGCGAAATCGCCACCGAGGAGTGCTACGCGTGCCACCCCAAGGACTTTCAGCTCAAGCCTGCCGACCACACGAAGGCCTTCGAGGCGGGCAAGCACAAGGAACGCGCCAACACCTCGCCCGAGTACTGCTCGATGTGCCACAAATCGGATTTCTGCGTCGAATGCCACCGAGGCAAGAAGCGGATAAGCGCCACCCAGACATCGGCCGTAGTCATCCCCAAGGACCATAAGAACGCGAAGTGGATGCCGGACCATGGTGGACTGTTTCTTGCTCAGAAAGGCGCATGTGGATCCTGCCACGATTCGAGGTCATGCAAGCGATGCCACATGACGGTGATGCCGCATCCCGCTGATTGGCTACAGGACCACAAGCCCGAGCCGGGCATTGGGCGAGATGACTGCAATGTCTGCCACACCAATCGGAACTCATGTCAGAACTGTCACCACGATGCGGTCAAACGCGCTGAGCTGACTGAGGCCAACTGCGTGCCTTGTCACGAAATCATGAAACAGAAGCCGGCGACCAAGATCCAGAACAAGGCGTTTGCCGAGCATGCCGTGCACTTCGGGGTGGCGGAGATCAAGGGTAAGCCCTACCGCTGCTATGAATGTCACGTGAACTTTGGCAACGACACGTCGCACGACACGAACCTGAAACAGGCCGCGCATGACCTGCGACTGTGCTATGAGTGTCATGGTCGGCTGGACCACCAGAGTGTGTTGATTGCGCCATATCGTGGTGGCGAACTGTGCGTTCGTTGCCACACGGACCTTAATCTGTTCTGATAGGGTCTCTCTCGTCACGGTGAAGGATGGAGCTGGGCTGCAATGAGTGAATCAGTGGCGAATGTCACTCCCGATGCGCGCAAGCCTCGGAACTATGACAGAATCTTCACCCTGGCGATCGTCGGCTTGGCGATAACCATTATCATGCTCGGGTCGTGGCTGGGCTACTCCGTCTATCTTCAGAACAAGACAGACGAGGCGTCATCTCCAGCCATGCGAGCGCTTGGTGAGCTGGCTGATGTCGCGCGCAAGTTCCCCAGTGATGCGGCTATCAGAGTTCGCTATGGGGAGGCGCTAGCCACAGCCGGAATGTACGACGAGGCGATGGAGCAGCTCGCGAACGCCATCAAGATCGACCCCGAACACGGCGGCGCGTATCTTGACATGGGCCTAGTTGCAATGGCCCAACAGAAGTACTCTGACGCTGAAGGCTACTTCGAGAAGGTCATTGAGCTCAGCGAGGGTGGCCAGTTCCAGGATGTCAGCGATCGTCGAGAAGCCGCTCTTTACAACCTTGGGGTGATAGCAAATTCCGAGAGTCGTTGGGAGGACGCGGTCGGATTCCTAAAGGGCGCTCTGCGCATTCGCAAGGATGCGTCGGACACTTACTTCCACTTGGCTCTGGCCTATCGCGGCCTCGATGAAGGGGACAAGGCGATTGAGAGCATGCTTGTTGCTCTTGCATTCGATCCCAATTACGCGGAAGCAAGGTACGAGCTCGGCAGGTTGTACATGGATGTCTCGAATGAACCGTCCGCAGCCGTTGAGTTCAGACGCGCGGTGGACATAGCGCCGAACGCAGATCCGGTGATCGAGGTGCTCGCTTCGTTGGGCCCTGTCGATGACCGGGTGGCCGATGCCCGCAAGGCGTTCAAGGATGGGAATGCCGTATCAGCACTCGGCTTCGCTACCATTGCTGTTGCTGTTGAGCCTACCAACGTAGACGCCCTGATGGTCTATGGGCAGGCGCGCGAAGACACAGGCGACCTGAGTGGGGCGATCATCGTGTACCGCTCGGTGCTGGATGCAGATCCAAAGAACACCACGGCCGCAAAGGCCTTGGACCGCCTGAATGCAAAACCGTAATCGAATCCGGGACCTAAGGCTTCAGTGGAGGTGGACTGGTGACGCGCCGACGTAAGAGGCAGATCATCGCGATAGTGGTTCTTGTTATTCTTCTGTCACTTCTGACAGTCGTGTACGTGAACTTCCGCGCGACCCGCAGCATCTCGTTCAAGCTCGATGTCGGAGAGGCTTCCGTTTTGCGGACTCCGGAGTACCTGTATTCATTTGCAGGCCCCGAGAGCGATCGCCTTCAACGCCCATTAGGCGTACTCATTGATGGCAATCGCGTATTTGTCACCGACTCACGGCGCTCCCAGATCGATGTCTTCACGCCGCTTGGCAGCCGTGTCGCGACCTTCGGTGCAGAAGAGCTCAAGACGCCCCTGTATATGGCCAAGAACCCCAAGACCGGCGAGATATGGGTCACAGACCGCCGCATTAGAACAATCAAGAAGTTCAAGCCGAATGGCGCATACGTGGGCGAGTTCGATCCCAAACTACCCGCCGATCAGTTGGCCGATGTGAAGACGCCGGGCGTCCAATGGGCACCTGTAGCTCTCGACTTTGCGCCCGACGGGTCGCTATATGTGACCGAGATAGTCAAAGGGCATCGATTGCTGATATTCGGTCCGGATGGCAAGTTTAAGAAGTCGGTGGGAACGGCTGGGATTGTTACAGATCCTAAGGTGGCGCCAATGGCGTTCCAGTTCCCTAATGGTGTCAAGGTGATCGGTAAGGAAGTTTGGGTCGCCGATAGCAACAACCAGCGAATTCAGGTATTCGACCTCCAGGGGACGTTCCTGAGGCTGCTACCGGTTGGCGGATTGCCGCGAGGGTTGACCGCTCTGGCTCAGAAGTCCACGGACACCACGGAACCCACACCCTACGTTGCGACTGTCGACACCCTCGCACACGACGTGACCATATGGGACGCAACCGGGCTCAAGGTTGGCGCCTTCGGTGAGATGGGCGTTTTGGAGGCACAGTTCAGCTATCCCAACGATATCGCGCTGGCATCCGACGGCAAGCTCTTCGTCGCTGATACCGCCAATGGGCGCATCCAGGTTTGGGGCTGGCCGCAGGAGGACGCTCCGATTCCCCTACCACGCACGCCGATGCAGTGGTTGTTCTGCTTCTCCCCGCTGCTTCTGCTGCCGTTGCTCCTGTTCACTCGTCGTCGAAAGTTCTTTGCGACAGCGGACTTCGTTCTCGAGATGTTCGAAACCGAGAGAGTCCACATGATGCCCGCGCGCAGAAGGCGTTGGCTGATAGCGGCCGAGGACTACGAAGCCGTCTCGCATCTGGCGCAAGACGACGTGAATCTGGGCGAGCTGCTCGAGGTGTCCGAGTTCTCCGAGTCAGACGTCAAGGCCTTGATGGATCGTCTGGAGCTCGACCGGGTCACTGCAATCCGACTTGCCATCGCGAAGCGTTCGCGTGTGATGTGTGCTGAGGACAACGAGACCCGCCGCTTAGCCAAGGTACTCGAGATTGACGTGATCAACGCCGAGGAGTTCGAGGCCAGGTTCAAGCCGCGCACCAAGTAGTTGAACGCAGGGGCCGTCCAGATACTGGGCGGCCCCTGAATATTATTGAACCTGATGTTGACGCTCAAAGAGCCATCGCGTAATCTTCCATTTGGATATGTAACTCTTGTTACATAGTCCATATGACAACCGAACAGCGCTTAACTGGGTCCGAGCCGGCACGGAGACCCGGGGATATGCAGCGGCACGACTTCACTCATGCCACCGCCTCACAACCCCACCTCTCGCAGCCGTCTTAGCCCATGACACTGGGACGTAAGCTGCGAGGAGGTGGAAAGAAAGCTTCGTTTCCTTCGAAAGGACACAGTTTTCTCTAGTGAGGAGTGTGAGGTATGGCTATCACCAGGCGTCAGTTTGTAACAAGACTGGGCGCGCTGGCAGCCGCTACGGGCATGGGCCAGGCCGATTTGGCCAAGATCACGCAGGCCTTTGCTCATGGCAACACGCTCTGGGCCACAAAGAAACCCAAGGTTGTTTGGGTTCATGGCGCGGAGTGCACCGGCTGCTCGACGTCTTTGCTTGGATTGTTTGAGAACGCTGGCGGTCTTGCTGTCGAGGACACTCGACTGACGGATCCCTTCGCTCTCGGTGGAGTCACCACGGGTGCGGCCCTTGGACTTATCGGCAAGCTTGATGGTCACGCGCTGAGCCCCCAACCCCACGGGCACCGCACCATCACCGAGACACGCGCCATCGCCGGCGTCGACTTCGACGGCGAGGGCAATGCCGACACCGCGGCCATCGTCAACATCGCGGATGTCCTGATTGACTTCATCGATCTGCAGTACCACGAGACGGTCATGGGATCGGGTGGCGACCTCGCCTACCAGTGGCTTGCAGATAACATGTATAACGGCTCCGCTGATCCCTTCGTTCTCGTAGTTGAGGGCGCAGTTCAAGCCAACAACAAGACCGCGGCGTGGCCCGGCCAGACCTCAGGTGCACCGTGGTGTTCCGTCGGCATGGATGCCAATGCGCACTCCGTCCCGGTCGACTTTTCCACAAGCCTCAATGGTCCCCAGGCGCATGAGGGTGAGCTACCTTTCGACGAGGTCGTCACATTGCTGGCCAAGCAGGCCACAGGCATCATCGCCATCGGCCAGTGTGCGTGCTACGGCGGTTATCCTGCTGCCGTGTCGCCTTTCTATGGCGACAAGCAGACTCCGGCCTTTGGTGTTTACGACTTCTTGGCGCAGAGCGCACTGACGGACGTAGCCCCCAACTTCTACAAGTCGACGGCCATGTCCAAGGTCATCAACGTTCCCGGTTGCCCGACGAACCCCTGGTGGTTCGTTCTGACGACTGTTCTGTTCTTGGTCGATGCGGTCAACGGTCCGTTCAAGACCGGTGGCGCAGTTGACGGTCCCCTCGGGATTCTGGGCAGCAATGGCATCCCGAAGGCGACCGCGATCGACTACGGTCGTCGCCTCAAGCATGTCTACGGTACGCCGGTCCACGGTCCCGCATGCCCCCGCTACAAGAGCTTCACCGGTGGCGTATTCGCGGAGAACCCCGGCGACGATGGCTGCCTGCTGAACCTCGGCTGCAAGGGCCCAGCGACCAATTCACTGTGCTCACTGCACGGTTGGAATGGCCGTCAGCCCCGCAACACGGCGACGTGGGACTACGACGTGGCTGCCGATCAGGGCAACAAGCGTGGCGGCTTCTGCGTCACCGCCGGTCATCCTTGCATGGGCTGCACCGAAAAGGGCTACCCCGATTCCTACGTCCCGTTCGTCAATCGATAATCGGAAGGAGGGACATTTATGGCTACCAAAGAAGTAGACCCGATTTCAAGAATCGAAGGTCACCTCGGCGTCAAGCTAGAAGTTGAAGGTGGGTTTGTCACCGAAGCCAACGTCCACGGTAACCTGTGGCGCGGTTTTGAGAACTTCCTGATTGGTCGTGACCCCAACGATGCGATCACATTCACGCAGCGCATCTGTGGCGTCTGCCCTGTGCCCCACGGCCAGACCGCGACCAACGCGGTCGAAGCTGCGATGGGATACAACGACGGATTCCACACGTTCAACACGGCGACCTATGCGGTTGCGGGCAAGGGTATCCCGAAGAAGGCTGTTCACATCAGGAACCTCGTGCTTGGTTGCGAGTTCCTCATGTCGAGCATGACCCACTTCTATCACCTTGCCGCACCGAGCTACGTGCAGGGTCCGAACATGGCCCCGTGGACGCCGTACTTCAATGATGCGTTCTACAGCCCGCTGCTGCGCTCCGCCGGTAAAGGCACAGCCAGCGGCACTCTCCCTGGCGAGACCTTGACGTTCTCCAAGGACTTGTGGTCTGCGGTCATCAAGCAGTACGTGAAGGCTCTGCGTATCCGTCGTCTCACCTTCGAGGCTGGCGCGCTCTTTGCGGGCCGCATGCCCATGACCTCATGCTTTGTCGCCGGTGGAGTCACTTTCCAGGCGTCTGAGGATCTGAACGTTGCGGGTGGCAAGTGCGACAAGTTCAAGTCGATGCTCGACGAGATCGGGACCTTCGTGGTGCGCGAGTATGTGCCGCTGGTTCTGGCTCTCGGTGCGTTGTACGGCGATTTCGACAACGCTGGCAACAGCGGCTTCAATCCTGACGACATGGTCGCTACCCGCCCAGGAAAGGGTTACGGCGCAGGCTTTGGTAACTTCCTCGCATGGGGCGGTTTCCCGATCGTAAGTGATACCGTTGGCGCGCAGGCTCTTACGCTTCCGCGCGGCTACAAGCTCGGCGCTGCGGCGACTGCGGCCATCACCGTCGCGAATGTTGAAGCTAACATGCGCGAGTCGGTATACAGCTCTTACTATGCATCGATGGTAGGGGGTATTGCAGAGGCCGGCTTCACTGGCACCAACAGTGAGCCCCTCAAGGTAGTACGCACCGTCCCGGATCGCAATGCTACGGACGGCTACTCATGGCTCAAGTCCCCGCGCTGGAATGACAACGCGATGGAAGTCGGGCCCCTAGCTCGCCTCGCCGTCGCCGGGCTCTATCCTGTCGGCGGGACCACAATCGCTTCTGGTGCTCTGGGCGCGTACTACATGCTTTACGTCAAGAACGGTGGCCTCGATCCCAAGATGATCGAGCCCGATCTTGCAGTCGCTCTTCTGCGTTCGGGTCTGGCGACGTTGACTATTACTGGTGATGTGGAGTTGACTGGAGTCCAGGTCGAGGCTCTAGGCCTCCCGGCTATCGTGGA
>JAURYZ010000147.1 GCA_030653635.1 Coriobacteriia bacterium
GGTGTTGCACTTAGTATCTGAATCCGCGTCATCGAACAAGCGCGTCAACACAGACAAGGCGCCCATCAGGTATCTCGGGTAGGAATCTCGCGCGGCGCCTTGCGGGTTACGCCCAAACACGTTAGACGCTCAGTCGGGAGGTTCGTGGGTGGAAATCGGTCGCGTCCAAGCATCTGACCTCGACGCCATAGGCAGGCTGCACGCACACTTCTGGGGCGAGGTCTCCGATCCCGGCGCGATGTCAGAGACCCTCGCTCGCCTCGATGGCGATCCCGATCACATCTTGCTCTCGGCTCGCATCGACGGCGCGTGCGTCGGCACCGTCACCGGCGTGGTCTGCCACGGCCTCTACGGTGGATCCGATTCCTACCTCGTGATCGAAGATCTCGTCGTCGACCCGGAGTATCGCCGCAATGGGGTGGCATCGGCACTCCTCGGCGAGCTTGAGTCCCTGGCCCGAGTTCGATCCTGCAAACAGATGATAGTTCTGACGGAGTCGTGCCGCGACGATGCCGTGGGCCTCTATGAAGCAGCGGGCTTTGCGGGACGCTGGACTGGTTTCAAGAAGAAGCTGTGAGCTGGCGCCCGGCATAGCAAGTGCGAGAGCATTATTGGCGAATAGACCCAATCCCCGGGTGCCTGTCTACTCCCATGATCTGCGCAGAGCGCTTTTCATGCGGATGCGACGCAAGAATGAGCGCTCGTCGAAGATGGGGGTTTCCTCGGCAAGAACCGCGTCTTTAGACTCTAAGACGTGACAAAGTCAGTATTGGTTATGCGCGTGGGTTTCGCCGACGCGATTCAATAAGATGACTGTACCGTTGGGGCAGCAGAGATGAGTCGCCGTTGAATATGCCGGCGGCAAGGGTCGCCAGCATGACGAACCCAGCGCCTGGTTGGATCGCGCCTGTCAGTGCACCCAGAACGGTGCACAGGAACATGAGCACGGCGCCGGGTGCCTCAAACTCGGCAACGAGTGCTGACAGGTCGCCCATGCGGCCGCCTCCTTTCGAAGTGCATCACGAGACATACAACTATGTCTGTCACGGTACTATGGCTCGCATGGCTGACTGTTTCGGATAGGGAGATTCGCCGCGTCACACGTTTGGGCTACACTGAACGTATGCGTGTCGGGCTGCGTCGGGAGAGGCGCGGCCCCAACTAGGACTGGGGGTCCGTGGTGCGTATCTCGCGAGCAATCAGGGTTCTTATTTTGGGCGTGCTTGTGTTTGGGATGTTCCCGGCATCAGCGTTGGCTGAGGGGCCGCCGGCCTTGATCGGCACGGTCGTCGAGTCCGAGAGTCTGGATCCGGTGCCGTACGCGAGCGTCGCGCTCTATGAGGGCACGAGGCTAATCGCCGAGCAGACTACCGACGAGTGGGGCGCCTTCACGTTCGATCTTTACATTACCGACTGGAACACCTACTGGAGCTCTCTTTGGGGCAAGACCTGCTACGTCAAGGTCTCAAGGATCGGCTGGTCGAGCAGTACAAGTGGTACGCGTAAGGTGAGCGCTGAGTACAACGCCTTCGAGCCCGGGGACTTCGGCCGGATCAGCATCACGCGCAACCCGGCGCTCACGCCCGTCTCACCGATCTACGGGCCACATCGCTTCCAGACCGCCGAGCGCATCACACAGGCGGCCTATCCAGTTGGACTTGATGACGCTACATCGCATACCACTACCGGCACTGTGGTGATTGCCTCAGGCGTATCTTGGCCTGACGCTCTTTTGGCTGCGAGTGTCGCCGGCGTGGCCGATGCACCTATCATTCTTACGGGCGCCGTGTACGAGCCGTGGGGCTACTACAGCGACTCTTTCTGGTATCCGGCCATCGAATATGACCCGATGACCGAGATCCGTCGGCTACAGCCTGATCGCGCCATCATAGTCGGTGGCGATTCGGTGGTGCCGCTCAGGGCAGAGCTCGATCTCAAAACCTGGCTTGGAGGCGACGACGTGATTCGCCTTTGGGGCGCCGACCGCTACGGCACCGCTCGCGAGGTCGGAGCTTGGGTTGCGGCGAATGCGTCACAGCCCGCCACGCTGGCGCTCGTCGCCACAGGCGAAACCTACGCTGACGTCCTCGCGTCCTCGGCGGTAATCTGGGCCGGCGAGCTGCCAGTGTTCATGGTCGATGCGTCGGGGATCACGCAAGAGACTCTCGACGAGATGACCGGCGCTGGGATCACCAGTACGGTTGTTGTTGGCGGGACGGCCGCCGTGCCCGCCTCCGTCGAGGCGAGTCTGGCAGCAACGTTCGGGGCACCCAATGTCATGCGCATCGGTGGTGCCGATCGCTATGAAACATCGGCGCTGCTCACCGACTGGGCCGTGGCCGAGTTCGGGCTGGACTACGCACATGTGGCACTCGCCAGTGGGAATACCTACGCTGACGCCCTGGCGGGTGGCCCGCTGCAGGGACGGACGGGCAGCGTGCTCATGCTCACCCGCAAGAACTCATTGCCAGCGGCGGTCAAGAGTCGCATCACAGCAAACGCATCGGCAATCCAGGAGATTCGATTCCTTGGCGGGCCGAACGCCGTTGCCAAGAGCGTATGGTCGGAGGTGAGCGGGGCGGTCGACTAGCCCTTTGGTGCCCATTTACAGCGCACCGGCGACTCGATCTCGTCGCTCTTCTTGAGTGCGTCCATCGCCTTGTCGACGACTTTCCGGTCCAACCCGGTCATCTCGACCAGCTTGCCAGCGTTCACCGGCTCGCCAGCGGCGCGCATGGCTTCGAGTATCTGATTTTTCGGTTCCATGAGATCTCCTTCGTGACGGGTATGAGATGGTTTGTTCCCAATACGTCGTCGGCGACGTACCGAGACCTCCAAGCACTATCTGCTTTCCGACGGTTCGTCCCGCAAGAGGCACCGCTTGAGGTATCAGGACGCGCATGGGGGAGGGAGTTCCTGTCCGTTGAGGTCACACCACGGTTCCTGCAGCTCGTTGCGCGTGAGATCTACAACGGAACACCCGTATACGACTCTGAGGGGCAGCCTGCGGTGTTTTGGGTCAGCGGGCATGCTCTGACCATTGGGCTGGCGCAGGGCGAGCTATTCTGAGTGGTGAGTCAACTGACATAAGTGAGTCCGTTCTGGGACACGCATGCCAACGGCGATGCTCAGCGGGTGTCATCTCAGCGGGTGTCATCTACGCCACCGAGGTCGTCATCCGTTACAATCGGGAGGTTCCGATTCCGACTCTCTAGGGGGCCTCGCTCCATGCGCATTCTCGTTCTCGGCGGCGGTGGCCGCGAGCATGCCATCGTCGTCAAACTCACGGAGTCGGTGCTTGTTACCGATATCCACGTTGCGCCGGGCAACGGCGGAACGGCCCAGATAGCCAAGAACGTCACCCTCGATGTCGAAGACGGCGACGCTGTTGCGGGCTACGCTTTGGCGAACGACGTCGACCTCGTGGTCATCGGCCCGGAAGGTCCGCTCGTTGCAGGCGTTGCTGACGTTGTCCGCGAGGCGGGCATCCCTGTGTTCGGCCCCGGTGCTTCCGGCGCCCGACTCGAGGGGAGCAAGTCGTTTTCCAAGGAGCTCATGGCTCGCCACGGGCTTCCGGCCGGCTTTTCCTCGGCATTCACGGATCTGCCCGAGGCGCTTGAGTATCTGGGCGAGGTCAGCGCACCGATAGTCATCAAGGCCGACGGGCTTGCCGCAGGCAAGGGCGTGACTGTTGCGATGGACGTGCACACGGCTCGAGAGGCGATCATCGAGTGCTTCGAGGGCCGTTTCGGCGAGGCTGGTAATACCGTGCTCATCGAGGAGTTCCTAACCGGTCCCGAGTGTTCGTTGCTGGCTTTCACCGACGGTATCACCGTGGTGCCGATGGCGCCCGCTCAGGACCACAAGCGCGCTTACGAGAACGACGAAGGCCCCAACACCGGCGGTATGGGCGTGTACTCGCCCGTGCCCATCGTGACCGACGCCGAGTACGCGGCGATGGTCGATATCATGGAACGCACCGTCGCCGGAGTTCGATCAGAAGGCATCGATTACCGAGGAGTGCTCTACGGCGGCTTCATCCTTACC
>JAURYZ010000080.1 GCA_030653635.1 Coriobacteriia bacterium
GTCGAGTCCGGGTGCTGGATTCGGTGGTCAGGAACATCATTCGCAGCATCGACGTCATGCCCGGTACCTATGCGATCGGCATCATCTCGATGGTGCTCTCCCGTACATCTCAGCGCCTCGGGGATATGGCGGCCGGAACGGTCGTTATTGCCGATGAGCCCCCCGCGCGGCTCCCGGTGGCAGGCGGACGCGCCGAGGAACTCCAGGGCATCGTGGCTGAGTTTCTCAACAGGCGAGGTGCGCTTTCCCCGGATGGCCGCTGGCAAGTGGCGGTCCAGGTGCTTGCGGCCTACGGCGAGTCCCCACAACAGGGGTGGGATGAGCCGATCGTGGCCGGCCGTCTCGTGCAACTATCAGGCGTCGAGGTACCTGCTACTTGACGTTGTGGCGCCTGGCAGATACCGTTAACCGCCAATCGCCAGCAGTTAACGGAGGCCCGATGAACCAGTCTGCAATCGTATCTCGCCCTCGTGGAGTGACTCGTTCCAGAGTTACCAGCGCCCTTGTCGCCGCCTTGCTTGCGGCATCCGCATTCGTGACTATCCCGATTGGCACGGTCCCATTGACGCTCCAGGTCTTTGTGGTGGTGCTCGCGGCCCTTGTGCTCGAGCCCCTTGCCGCTGCCGCCTCAATCGGTCTGTATTTGACCATGGGAGCGATTGGCCTTCCCGTATTCTCGGGGATGAAGGGTGGGTTCGGGGTGCTTCTCGGCCCGACTGGCGGATATCTGGTGGGCTTTCTCGTGGGCGCGGTGGTGGCATCGATCATCCGAACGCGCCTAGCTTCGCGTGGAGTGCCGCTGGCAGATGCCCTTGCAGCTGCCGCCTGCATCCTGGTCATCTATGCGATCGGCTGGTTCCAGCTTCACGTGGTCGCAGGGTTGGGCTGGGCATCTGCATTTGCGGCCGGAGTCGCGCCGTTCGTGTTGATCGACGTCGCCAAGGCCGCTGTAGCGATGGGCGTGGCCAAGGCCTTGCGCCGCGCGGGAGTCATCGAGGCGGCCTAGAGCCCGATATTGGCAAAGACTCACAAGACTCACCCCTCTTTCGGCTGTCGCGTGTCCGAGCCTCACCGTATAGTGGGCTGTGACATCTCGTGCCACCGTCTTGCGGGGGGACCCATTGGCTCGCGCGTTCACGTTCATCCACACTGCCGATCTTCATCTCGACGCACCGTTTGCGGGTATCGATGCTGCGGATCCACGCATCCGCGAAGCGCTCGTGGACTCCACCTACTGCGCTTTGGACAGGATCGTTTCGCTCGCTGTGGAGCGCGGCGTCGACTTCGTCCTAATCGCCGGTGACACCTACAACAGCCGTGACAAATCACTGCGCGCCCAGTTGCGCTTCAAGTCGGCTTGCGAGCGCCTCTCCTCGGCGGGCATCCCTGTGTTCATCGCGCAGGGCAACCACGACCCGGCCGACGGGTGGACCGCGAATCTGACGTTCCCTCAAAGCGTGCGGTACTTTGCGACCGACGCCGTCGAGCGCATCGAGGTGCTGGACCCTGAATCCGGCGAGTTGCTCTGCGCGCTTTACGGCCGCGGATACGCTATCGGGCCCACGAAGCTAAACCTCGCCCGTGGTTTCAAGCGTGAGACTGCCGACGAGAACGCTTTGGCCGTGTTGCATGCCAACGTGGGCGGGCAGGAGGGCTACGAGTCCTACGCGCCTTGCACGATGGACGATCTGCGCGCCGCCGGAATGGACTACTGGGCGCTCGGGCACATCCACAAACCCAGCGAGTTGTCCGACTCGCCACGCGTGCGCTACGCGGGAAGCCCCCAGGGTCTCAATCCGAAAGAGGATGGTCCGCACGGGTGTTGGGTCGTGACGATGGAGCGAGGCGCTATTCTCGCCGAGGAGTTCGTCGAGACCTCATGCGTGCGCTGGGCGCGAACGACGCTAGACATCAGCGGCTTGGACTCGCTTGAGGCGGTGCATGCCGCGATTCGCGAGCAGTGCTCGGTTGCGCGTGCCGAGGCGTGTGGTCGGCCTTCGGTGTTGCGCCTAGAGCTCTCGGGTCGCACCGAGGCGCATGCAGAGCTGGCCCGAGGGGCGAGCCTCTTTGAGCTTGTAACTGAGCTTCGCGACGAGCAGATGGTGGAGAGCCCCTGGCTGTGGGTGGACCGCGTCCGTGACGCCACCCGCGGTGTGCTCGATATCGAGTTCCTTGCAGGAGTCGAGGACTTCACCGGAGACCTTGTGAGAATCGCCGCCGAGGCGATCAGGGATCCCGAACTCTCATCCGCTCTTCTGGCTGAGGCCCTCGCGGGCGTTGACTCGGCGGTCGGCGCCAAAGAGCGCGATGCGGCATCCCTGATCGAGCAGGCGCGCGACGTGTGCCTCGATCGGCTCATCGGAGGCGAGGACCGATGAGACTCAGCCGCATCATCGCTGAGCGTTTCGGTTCGCTTCGCTCTGCCACTTTGGGGCCGCTCGGCGACGGGCTCACGGTCGTCTTGGGCCCCAACGAGGCGGGCAAGACGAGCTTCACCACGCTCGTCCGCTACGTGCTTTACGGGTATCCGACCAAACGCGACGCAGAGCCGGATTACGAGTGCGATGCGGGCAAGCGCTTGGGCCGTCTTGTCTTTAGCGACGGCGACAGTCAGTGGGCGCTCGAGCGGGCGGAAGGCACGCACGGTGGTCCGCTGGCGATAAGCACTCTGGCTGGACCGGACCGGCCAGAGCTGCTCTCCGAGGTCACGCGAGGAGTCAGCCGCGATTCGTTTCGGGTTGTCTTCGGCTTCGGCTTAGACGAGATGGTTCAGATAGAGACTGGCCGAGGAGCTGGCATGGACATCCTGTCCAAGCTCTACGCCGCCAAGGTCGGGCTTGAGGTCAGCCCCTCGGATGTTCGCGCGGGACTGGAATCGGAGGCGTCCGAGTTGTGGCGTCCGAGCGGTCGTAATCCTGAGCTCAATGCACTCAAGGCCAAGATAACTGAGGTCAAGAGGCAGATAGCTGATCTCGAATCACAGGCGTCCAAATTCGCGCAGGATCAACAGCGACTCGCCGAACTTGATGATCAACTCGAAGCCGCGCGCGCGGATCGTGAAGCCGCCACATTGCGCGCCCAAGAGTTGGGTGCGGCGGCGCAGAAGCTCGTCGATCTTGAGACCAGGGTCTTTGAGGCGACCGAGCAAGCGCACTTGGCGCGAGAAGAGATAGCCCAGGACGACCAGAAGCGCGCCGAACTCGTGATCGATGAGCGACTGCTTGCGGTTGCGGCTGAGTTGGGTGAGGTCTTGGGTGAATCATCCGGGTTCCGTGAGAGGCTTCGTCGCTCAGGCGAGCAGGAGCTTGAGATGTCGTCGCTTCGTGCTAGGGCAGCGCTCAAACTCGCCGAAGCGGGAGTAGGCTCACCTGAGGCGGATGCTGCTGACATGGGACCGGAGACTACAGCCGGGGTCGAGCGCTGGAAGACGCGCTTGGTCGGGCTCGAGTCGCAAGCGGCGATGAGCCGACGGGCCGCCGATACCGCTAAGGACGCCCTTGAGCCCGCCTGGCTTGAGTCCGACAAGGCTCGGCGGGCCACATCCGGTTCTCGCCTGTGGGCACCTGGCGCACTCATGGTGGCACTGGGACTCGTGATCGTAGCGGTAGCTGGGGTAGCAGCCGATTTGTTGCAGGCGGTTCTCGGCCTGCTCGTCACAGGTACGGGCGTCGCGCTGCTCGTTCGAGTGTTGCGTCCGCAAACCACGGCACCTGGCGCGTTGTCCCGAGAGCAGGTCTCAGGAACGGCTGGGGCGGCCGAGCTGGCGGCGAAGCGCGATGCGGCGGAGTTGCAGCAGGCTCTCGATGAATGGCGGACGTGGCTTTCGATCCGCGGCTTGGGTCATGCGGGAGAAGACCCCACTGCGGCGTCGTTGCTTCTTGGGAGTCTCAAGGAGTATCGCGCTCTTGTGGCCGACGCAAATCGGATCGCTGCTGCGCGAGACCAGGAGCTGGCGGCATGCGCGGCCTATCGTGCGCAGCTCGCGTCTTTGACCGAGCACGTCGCTCCAGCGCTGTCCAGACTCGCTTTCGAAGATATCCCAGCGCAGGCGGCGCGTTTGAGTCAGGACCTAGAGGTGGCTCGTGCTGCTGATCTCACGCACCGCGAACTGAATACCCGAATCGCGAACCATGAGTCTGTGGCCGCGCAGGCAGATGCGCGCCTGGCGCTTGCGACTGAGGATCGGTTGAGCCTTCTCGATCGAGTTGGGCTCGGCGCTTCTGACGCCCTTCTTGTGGCCACCGAGGCGGCCGCTGCAAAAGAGCTGGCGCGCGCGGCCACTGTGGCGTTCGACAAAATCGCCACCGACCACACGGCGTTGGCAACTCGGCTGGACAGCGAGGGCAGAGATAACGCGATGGCCACATTGCGCCTCGAGCTGGCTGTACTTGATGAGCGTCGCGATTTTGCGCTGGAGCGCTACGCGGTCTTGGCGGTGGCCGAGACCCTCATGGCCCGCACGCAGTCATTCACCGAGCAGGCGCGTCAACCGCAGGTCGTACGCCGGGCCAGTGAACTGTTCGAATCGATCACCGAGGGTCGGTACGTCAGCGTGAGCGTTCCATCAGATGGCGGTGAGTTCATCGTGTTTGATCCCGACTCCCGCCCACGCCCGAGCTCAGAGCTGTCCACGGGAACGGCACAACAGCTGTACCTCGCTTTGCGCATAGCTTTGATCGAGACACTGGATGAAGTCGGCCCAGGTCTACCTGTGCTCATGGACGACGTGCTCGTGAACTTCGACCCCGAGCGCAAGCGAGGGGCCGCGAAGGCTATTCGCCATCTCGCGGCCCATCGCCAAGTTGTTCTGTTCACGTGCCATCCGGAGACCGCGCGACTCATGCAGGAAGTCGCACCGGATCACAGTCAGCTTACGCTCGATCGCTGCTAGGGCCGGTCGAGTTGTGCGAGTCGCCTAGTCCTGCGCTCGGCGGCGTTGCGCTCGAACAGCTCACTCCAGTCGATCCGTGCGGTCGAGTACATGAAGTAGGCGAGGGTTAGCACGGCGCCGATGGTGACCGCGAGACCCGTGAACCCTTCGAAGAAGAAGCTGAAGCTGAACAGGACCAGGAACACGAACTGACCCACAGCCGCGGCGAGCACCGTTCTTCGGTCAGGGAGCGCCGCGCTGAGGTAGGCCACGCACAGCCCGACCGAAACCGTCGATGCTATAGCGAACGCGAGCCCAAGATCGATCCGGTCTACGAGGTATGCGAACAGCAGGTGGAACGCGAAGAAGCCGGCTGCCAAAAACGCGAAGTTCATGGGATGGATGTTAATCTTGCGCGTGGCGCTCACGAGTATTAGGGACGCGAAGTAGAACATCAGCGACACTGGGGCAAAGAACGACACTCTTGAAGCGACGGGCCCAGGGTTTATGGGCTTGGGCATCTTGATACCGATCGGGCGTCCGCTCACAAGGCTGTCGTAATTCCAGGACAAGGTCGACCCTTGTGCCGAGGCCACTTTTCCGGTGGGGGAGACGGCGTCGGCGGGAAAGTCGTACCCCTGAAAGTCCGTGCTCATCGTGAGCGAGAAATCGTCTATGACTCCGACGCCCTCGGTAGCCACATATCGCCACTCATCCAGTCCTTGGGTGCGATATCCAGTCGCCACCAGTGCAATGGCCCCGGGATCGATCATGAACTGTGCCACCGCTGCGCCGTTGACATAGGTCACCGGGAGGTTCTTGCCGTCAACCGAGACGGCGAATCCGTCATAGACCCCGTTGGGCGATGGAAAGGCGAGCTGCATGCTCACCGACGTACTTTCTTTCGATGCATTGCGTACACCATAGGTGCCGGCAAAATCCACGCCGTAGGTCGAGTACCAAAGAAGCCCGCGGCGACGCTGGTCCAGCTTGAACTTCGCGTCGATGTCGCTCGACACCACGGGGATGACGTTCTTGCCTGAGTGAAAGACGGGCGCGCTTTGGGTCTGTGGCTCTCCCCAGAGAGTACCGACCTGCTCCCAGCCGCCTTGGCCGGTGTTGTCGGTCCGATACTGGACCGTGCCACCCAGCACCACCCATCCGAATGCCGCGGCCATGAAAATCACAAAGACCGCGAATAGTCTGAGTCCCGTCACCAGTGCCTCCTTTTTGGTTGGCGCGCCCGTTCCCTGGACGCTCAAGGCCCAGTATGTGCGCTTTGCAAAAGCGAAAGGTGGCATTGAGGCGCCGAGGAGATTACAACCCGGTGTGCTGTGGCAACGGTTCGGTTGCAGCAGGTAAGCGCGTGCGGGTTCCTCGGCGGTAAGGCTAGCCTCTGAGCGCAGGCAGATACACCGTGAAGACCGTGCCACCCTGGGGTCGGTTCGCGACTTCTATGCGCCCGGCGTGGCGCTCGATGATTGCCCGGACGATTGCCAACCCTAGGCCAGCCCCGCCCTTGGCGCGTTCGCGGCTCGGCTCGGCCCGATAGAACCGATCAAATATCCGCGCGAGATCCTCCTCGGCGATTCCGGGACCTTCATCCATGATCGAGATCGTCGCCCAGTCGCCTTCATGTGCAAGCGCCACGGTGATCGTCCCGCCCTGGTTCATCACGCGCAACGCATTGTCCAGCAGATTCGCCACGACCTGTTGGAGCCGGTCGGGATCGCCAAGCACAGCCGGTGCCGCGCCGGTTACCCTCAACTCGACCCCGCGTCCCTCGGCCAGATGCTCCATGGCGCTAGCGGCGCGTTGCGACACCTCAAGGGGGTCAACGCGCCTGATGGGCAGCTCGCCTGTGGCCCCGTCGATACGTTGAAGGGTGAGTAGGTCATCGGCAAGACGCGCGAGGCGATCGGCCTCACGAACGATGGTGCCGAGGAAGCGCTGGGCGTCGACGGGCGGAACATCCCCATCGGCGAGCGTCTCGGCCATGCCGCGAATCGCAGTCAGTGGGCTTCTGAGTTCATGGGACACGTCGGAGACGAACTGAGACTTGCGGCGCTCCTCGGCCTTCAGCTCGTCCAGCGCGCGCTGTACCTCATCGGCCATCTGATTGAATGCGAGAGCGACGGAGCGAGTTTCGCGCGAGCCACTTGGGCGCACTCTGGCTGAATGGTCCCCGCCCGCGAACGCTACGGCCCCGGCTTCCAGGCGTCGCAGTGGGCTTGAGAGCCACCGCGCCATAAGTTCCGCGACAAGCAGCGTGAAGGCTGCGAACAGGAGCACGAGGCCGGTCAGTCGGATACGGTAATCGCTCACGAGAGTCATGATGGAGAAGGTGTTCGCAGCAGCGCTTGCGGCTCCTGCGATCGTTCCGTCTGCATCTCGTATCGGTGCAGCCACGAACAGGGCGAGCCTGCCCGTGCCGGTAATGCGGGAGTCAGCGCCGTACTCGTCGTGTAGCGCCTCGGCGATTTCTTCGCGGCCGGAGAAGTCCTGGCCCAATGATCGTCCGGCCGAGTCTGCGATCACGATGCCGTTAGCATCCACAATGCGCAGCCAGGAGTTGCCCGGGAGTTCGAGGCCGGACAGGGCTTCGCTCAGCGCAGCGCTATCACCATAGCCGTTGGTCTCGGCGAGAACAGCGGCGAGCTTCGCTTCGCTGCCGAGCCTCTCCTCGAGCTTACGCAAGCCGTAACTCTCAAGCTCGCTCAGGAAGTACCACGACAGCACGCCGGCGGAGAGCACGGCTACGATGAGCAGCGAGACCAGCAGCCGGGTGCGGATGGATGTGGGCACGTCGGGGCTCCTCGGGTCCGGGCCGCTAGGCCTGGATGCGGTAGCCGTACCCGCGTACGGTCTCGACGACCGCAGGGTCCACGCCGGCCGCTTCGAGCTTGTCGCGCAGGCGCTTGACGTGGGTGTCGACCGTCTTGGTCTCTACGAGGAACTCCCAACCCCATGCCTGCTTGAGCAGTTGCTCGCGCGTGAGCACCTTGCTCGGATAGCGCATGAGTGTGGCGAGCAACTCGAACTCGCGAGGCGTCAGGTCGATGAGGGTCTGGCTGAACGTCGCTTCGTGAGAGCTCTCATCCAAAACGATGCCGGCGGCCTCGAGGCGTTCTCCGGCTAGGCTCGCTCCGTCGCTCGAGCGGTTGCCACCCGTGCGTCGAAGCAGCGCTTTCACGCGCGCCTGAAGCTCGCGGATGCCGAAGGGCTTGGCAAGGTAGTCGTCGCCGCCCAGCTCGAGACCCACAACTTTGTCCAGTTCGGTGTCTCGCGCGGACAAAAACAGCAGCGGCACCTCGGAGTGAGCGCGAATCTTGCGGCACACCTCGTATCCGTCGGTGCCCGGAAGCATGATGTCGAGAATGACCAGATCGAAGGGGTTGGCGTCAGCGAGCTTGACCGCTTGGTCGCCATCCGTGGCCGTAGTGACCTCGTAGCCTTCCTTGCGCAGGTTGTATGAGACGAACTCGAGAATCGCCTCTTCGTCGTCGACCACGAGGATTTGTGGAGTTGCGGTCGTCATAGGACGCCTTTCGTTCGGCCGTGCATGCGCATCGTCCGACGCGCGTATGGTTCGGTTCATCGGGCGCGGATACAGCCTGCGCCGATGGTATACCATGCCCTAGACGCGTCGGATTCGGCGTTACCGTGTCGTCATATGCTCGCGAATGCGAATTCGATAGAACTGGGGGAGAGATGCGACTAGGAATGGTAATCTGCCTGTGCGCGTTCGTGCTTGCAGGCTGTGCCTCCGGCCCTGGGCCGGCGCCGACCTCAACAAGACAGATTGGCGGACTGCCTACTCATCGTATGCTTCACCGTCGGTGGACCTTGCCACTGCATCGCGCGAATGGGCCGATGCCCACGATACCTACCTGGACTTCCGCGTACTCGAGGTCAGGGTGACGGACGCAGATACGGCGTGGCTGCGCGTCACCTACGCAGTCTCGGCCAATCCGTCGAGCAGTGTCTTTCAGCCTGTCACGCTCGAGGAATGGTGGCCGGTTCATAAGGTCGATGGAGTTTGGAAGACGCAGTGGATGCCCAGACAGTGACGTCCGCCCGGCGTCGACCAGACAAACTGGCCGTGTCAGGTGGACTCGGCTCGGAAGCACGCAAGGCCGGTTCGCAGGTCATGCGCAATGCGTTATGTGCGTCACGCGGCATGGGACCCGCATAAGGCGGGCCTGGGACCGGAAGGTAGAACGATGATTCTTGCTGTTGATGTTGGCAACACCCAAACAGTGCTCGGACTGTTCCGCGACCATGTACTGGACACGCATTGGCGCATCTCGTCGAACCCGGCACTTACCTCAGACGAGCTGCGGGTCAAGATAGGCGGGCTTCTGCAGGCCTCGGGGTGGGAGTGGAGCCAGGTCGAGCGCATCGTCATCTCAAGCGTCGTCCCGCGGCTCACGAGCGCCTATGAGGAACTGTCGCAGCGGGCGACCGGACAGGCCCCGATGGTCGTGGGTCCGGGACTCAAGACTGGTATGGCCATCAAGTACGGCAATCCGCACGAGGTGGGCGCCGATCGCATCGTGAACGGAGTCGCCGCGTTCGAGCAGCACGGCGGCCCCGTCGTCATTGTGGACTTCGGCACCGCCACCACGATTGACGTGGTGGACGGGAGCGGCGCATACCTCGGCGGGGCCATCGCGCCTGGGCTCGAGACAAGTGCGGAGGCGCTTTTCTCCAAGGCAGCACGCCTGTCCAAGGTCGACCTCGAAGCGCCTGGGCGAACCATAGGCCAGAGCACTCGCGAGAGCGTTCAGGTCGGGCTGCTCCTCGGCCAGGCATGTATGATCGACGGACTCGTGCGCCGCGTGTGGGACGAGCTCGGAACACACACATCTGTAGTTATGACCGGCGGTCTGGCCACGCTGATGGCGCCGCTGTGCGAGACGACCACGGCAGTGGACCCCGACCTCACGCTCAAGGGCCTCATCCTCATCTACGATCGCAACATCTAGCCGCCGCGCCCTGTACCCCTCCTTAGCGCTACACTGTGCGCACATCTGTACACAGCAACCATCAAGCGAGATAGATCCGAGTCGGCTGGGGGTGGACGTGAGGTTCTTTCGCATAGGTGACAAGGTCGTGAGCCGTGACAAGCTCGTTGACGAGATCACCGCCATCCTCGCCGAGCGTGAGGCCGGCGCCACTCAGGAGGAGACCGCCAAGCGGCACAACGTTCAACGTTCGTTCGTCTCCTTCCTCGAGACCTTAGGTGAGATACGCCGAGGAGCCCGCGTGGCCCTTATCGGTTTTCCCGTCGCCAACTGCGGCGAGGTGCAGGCTTTGGCCGAGAAGCACGCACTGGATTTCGTCCTCGTGTTCAGCCAGGCGGAGCGCGAAGGCATCGAGAGCGAGTCCGCGACCGAGGTGTTCAACTCGTTGCTCGACACACTTGCGACACTACGCGATTACGACGTGCTCGTGATGCTCGCGAGCGACCTGCGCATCAAGACCATAGAAAAGATTCTCGGCCGCGAGGTCGTCGGCCTGCCACTAGGTCAGTCTCCACTGCGCGAAGACATCGTCGTGGACATCGAGCAACTCGACTCCGTGCTCGAAGGCGTGATGGCTGTGTCCACCGAGGACACAATCAGAGGTCGGATGGGTACAGCGCTTCGCGAGGCCGCCGATGAGATCGCAGGGCGCTGGAGCGCCAGTTCCGGGAGGTGGACGTCATCAAGGAAGTCGTGAGTGTCTCGATCGGCTCGTCGGCTCGTGACCATTCGGTCGAGATCGAGTTGCTGGGCGAGGTGTTTCGAATCTCCCGCCGTGGCACCGACGGTGATCTTGCCCGAGCAGAGGCGCTGTTCACAGAGCTTGATGGCACCATCGACGCGTTCGGAATGGGCGGCATCGACCTGTACCTGCGTGCTGCGGGCAAGAATTACTACTTCCGGGAGGCCAAGAAGCTCGTTCGTGGTGTGTCCAAGACCCCGGTGCTAGACGGCAGCGGCCTTAAGGGCGCCGTCGAAGCGAGCGTAGTTACCTATATGCGCGACGAGCTGGGCCTGCAGCTGCGCGGCAAGCGCGTGCTCATGACCTCTGCAGTCGATCGCTGGGGCATGACCGAAGGCCTGCGTGACGCCGGGTGCGAGATGGTATACGCCGACCTCATGTATGGCCTCGACATCCCAATTGCGATTAGGGGCTGGAGCACCTTGCGCCTCGTGGTTAAGATGCTCATGCCGGTCGTGCGCCTCATGCCGTTCTCGGTCCTTTATCCGGTGGGCGCGGAGCAAGACAAGGCGCCCAGGCGCAACGAGCGTGTCGAATCCCTCTATCAGTGGGCGGACATCATCGCCGGCGACTGGCAGTACGTGAAGAAGTACATGCCATTGGACATGCGCGGCAAATGGATCGTGACCAACACGACCACCGCAGCCGATGTGGAGCTAGCCCGCGAACGCGGAGTCGAACTCATGGTCACAAGCACACCTCGCCTCGAGGGCCGTTCCTTTGGCACAAACGTCATCGAAGCGACCATGGTCGCGCTCAAAGGCGCCTCCGGAGAACTACCTGCCGAGGAATACAAACGCCTTCTCAAAGAGGTCGGTTTTGCGCCCGACGTCTTGTGGCTGCAGCGTTCCGAGCAGTAGGTTTCCCAAAGTGGCCCCAGTCGGCAAGGCGTTTGCTCTTGAGAGTTCTCGGGGAGCGGCCCGAGAACATTGTCGGGTTCGGCCTCCGATGGTACTATCTCAACTGTTCAGGCAAGTAGGCTGCAGAGCGCTGGCGTGGGTCCCGACCGGTTACGGTCTTCACTCATCTCGCCCTTCGGCTGTACATGTGCGATTTGTGCGAAGGAGAGTGTGTTCAGTGAACAAACGGGCACGTAATCGCCTCATCGGCGTGACCGCGATCATTCTGATTGCTGTGGCTGCCATCCTCCAGGGAGCTGGCTCAAAGGACGGTGCATACTCTCGAACCGTGACCGAGGTCGCCGGCAAGTCCAATCTGGCCGGCGAACGAATCCGTGTAAGCGGAGAGGTCGTCGAAGGATCTTGGGACCGCAAGTCTAATCCGATGCGCTTCACGATTCGAGACGAGAAGTCCAAACCCGGAGCTCCCACCATCCAAGTCGAGTACACCGGTGGTGTGCCGTCGACATTTGGTGACGGGGTAGTGGCGATCGTGACGGGCGAGTTGTCCAGTGGCGCGG
>JAURYZ010000093.1 GCA_030653635.1 Coriobacteriia bacterium
CCGGCGTGGATCGCTGCCCTGCCTTGAGGTCGGCAAGCCTTTGAACCAAGATACCCTCGCCCAAGAGGTTGGCTAGGCGGGCGATGGATCGGCCGTACGTTATGGGCTCATGGAACGGGTGCGTGAAGTTCTGGCTCACGAGAACGGCAAAGTTGGTGTAGGCAGTCTTCTTCTCGGCGTACGAGTGCCCATTGACCGTGACCACATCGCCGTAGGACTCCGTGGTGACCTCACCGTAGGGGTTCATGCAAAAGGTGCGCACGCGATCACCGAAGAGCTTGGACGTGTAGAGCAGCTTGGCCTCATACAAGTGGTCGGTGAGAGGCTCCATGACCTGTGCCGGGCACTCGACACGAACTCCGATGTCCACCGCGTTGTTGGAAAGCGCCAACCCGAGTGCCTTGGACTGCTCCACAAGCCAATCCGCTCCCTCGCGACCGGGGGCCGCGACAACTGCGGAAGCGGTGACGCACGTCCCGTCGGACAGCTCCACCCCGGTGACTCGACCCTCCGACGCCAAGATGCGAGCCACTGGGGCCGAGGTGCGCACTTCGACACCTTGAGCCTCTAGGTACGTCCGCATGGCGCCAAGAACCTCAGGTGAGCGATCGGTACCGAGGTGTCGGATCCGCATGGGCACGAGCTGCATGTCCACAGCCGCCGCCTCGCGCATCAAGCGGGCTGTGTGCTGCTCGTCGGGTGTGTGCACGAACGGGTCAGCGCCGAACTTGAGCCAAAGGTCATCGGCATCTTGAAGCAAGGAGTCGAGGGTCGCAGAACCCACATACTCGCCGAGCCACCCACCTACCTCGCCGGTGAGCGTGAGCTTACCGTCGGAGAAAGCCCCGGCTCCGCCCCAGCCGGTCATGATGTCACAGGTCTTGCAGCCGCTGCATCCGCTCTGGCGTGCAGGACATCGACGCTTCTCGATATCACGGCCCTTTTCAAGGAGCAGCACGCTGATGCCAGGAGTGGCGAGTAGCTCGAGCGCCGCGAAAATGCCTGCGGGGCCCGCACCTATCACTACCACGTCATAGGAATCGCTCATACCAGCTCCATTCGGACTGACGTATTGGACGCACTGGGGAATATCCTAATCAGCAGCGCATATGACACTCAAGGGGTGCGAGATGGTACGGAAGCGCAATCGTAGAACCAAGCAAGCCGATCCACCACTCAAACACGTGAAAGTGTACTCCACGCCTGCTTGTCCTTGGTGCAAAGTCGCCAAGGCATACCTCAAGGACAACGACATCCCATTCATGGATATCGACGTCAGCCGTGACAGGGCTGGGCTCAAGGAAATGCTCGCTATGACCGGACAGCACGGAGTGCCGGTGCTCCTCGTGGGCGAGAAGACGATGGTTGGATGGAACCCGGGCGAGTTCGAGAAGCTACGTCGGCACTAGAATCCTATCGGACCACGTCAATGAAGTCCGTGAACTTGGTGTAGCGCTCGTTGAACACGAGCCTCTCGGTACCGATCGGTCCGTTGCGGTGCTTGGCCACGATGATCTCAGCCACACCCTTGGCGGGCCGATCCTCTTCTTCGCCTTCGTTGCGCGGATCGGTGTTGCGGTCCAGGAACATGACCACATCCGCATCCTGCTCGATGGCTCCGGACTCTCTGAGGTCGGACAGTTGGGGCCGCTTTCCCGCTCGCTGCTCAACGGCTCGCGAGAGCTGAGACAGCGCGATGACCGGCACATGCAGCTCCTTCGCCAGGATCTTGAGCCCTCGGCTAATCTCGGAGATCTCAACCTGGCGATTCTCGGAGCGACGCCCCCCCGGCTGCATCAGCTGTAGGTAGTCGACGATGATCAGGCCGTCTTTCTTGCCGGACAGCAATCGACGTGCCTTGGCACGGATCTCAAGAATCGAGATGCCCGGCGAGTCGTCGACGTGCAAATCGAGCTTTGCGAGCTGGCCCATCGCCCGATGGATGTCGCCCCACGCCGGATCCTTGATGCGCCCCGTGCGCACGTCTTGCGAGTTGATGCGCGCCTCGGAACACAGGATTCTTTGAATCAGCTGCTCGGCTGACATCTCGAGGCTGAACACCCCGACCGTCGCGCCTGACTTGGCCGCGTTGACCGCAATGTTGAGCGCGAGAGCCGTCTTTCCGACTGCAGGACGAGCCGCGAGGATGATCAGATCGGAGCGATGAAGCCCAGCGAGAAGCTCGTCGAGATCCTTAAAGCCGGTTGGGACACCGGTGATCTTCTCCTGCCGCTCGAACAACTCCTCGAGCTGCTTGAAGCTCTCCTCTAGCAGTTCATCAATCGGCTTAAAGTTCGACTTAATGCGCTCATTGGTGACTTCGAAGATGAGACGCTCGGCTTTGTCGATGACCTCATCAAGGTCATCAGGTGCCTGGTATCCCATGGAAACAATCTGCGTAGCCGCGCCGATAAGCGCCCGCAACATCGCGGTACGCTTCACAATCTCGCCGTAGCGACTGGCGTTGGCCGCCGTGGGCACGACTTGAGTGATATCGATCAGATAGGTCTTGCCCCCGACCTGCTCAAGTTCCCCAGTAGACTCGAGCCGATCCGCGACACTCACGTGGTCAACGGGCACGTTCGAGTTATACAGGTGTCCGATCGCGGCGAATATCTTCTGGTGGGCAGGGCGATAGAACTCCGTCGAACCGAGAGAAGACAGTGCGTTCTCAGCCGCTTCGTGCGACAGGAACATCGAGCCCAAGAGCGCCTGTTCCGCCTCGAGGTTATGAGGCGGCACCTGCGCCACCGAGGTCACTCCATTCATGGCCCTGTCGCGAATCGCGCTTTCAGACACCGTTCCTCCAGCTCTCGAACACGGTCCGCAGCAACGATGCGGGATTCTTCCCGATTGTAGGCGGGGGCTGTGACATATTCGAGCGTGGCGTTGCAGTCATCCACAGGCGCGCGAGGCTATGACCTCAAGGTTCGATGGTTATCCCGAGTATCCACAGATTGCGGTCGCAATGTGCGCCCAACAGAAACGCCACCCGTGTACTTGCGGGTGGCGCTCCGGCTGAGCTTCTCGTACGTGGCTCGGGCTACTCGGCCTCAGGGTTCTGTTCAACCTCTTCGACGTCAGCCTCGACCTCGACTACCTCGTCCACCATCGTCTCCTCGGCCTTAACGACCTCTTCGACGACATCCGGAACGACCGGAGCGCCTTCGGCGACGACGTTGATCATGATTGTCGCTTTGACATCACGGTATACGTGAACCTGCACGGGGTGCAGGCCTGTCTCCTTGATGGTGCCATGGACGTCCATCTGCTTGCGATCGACAACTAGTTCGTACTGCTGAGCGATCGCGTCTTCGATCATCTGGCTCGTGATGGAGCCGTACAGACGACCTTCTTCGCCTACCTTGGCCTCGATGCGAACGACCTTGCCTTCAAGGCCGGCCGCGATGCTCGCGGCACCATTGAGGCGAGTGGCCTCACGGTTGCGCACATTGTGCATGCGCTGCTCGAGCTGCTTGAGGTTCCCGCTGGTGGCCTCGATGGCCATCTTGCGCGCGAACAGGTAGTTCACGGCATAGCCGCGCGCGACGTCGATGACGTCGCCCTCGCCGCCCTTGCCTTTGACTTCCTGGGTGAGAATCACCTTCATTGCATACTCCCTTGAATCCGGGCCGGGTCTCCCCGGCTCGAGAAGTGCCTTATGACTCCTAGAGTCCTTCTGCGGGTCCTTCGATACCTTCGGATCCCGTCCCGCGGTCGAGCCGCCGGAAGTTGATCCAAAAATCCAACAGGCCCGCCATACTGACTACCCATGTTGCTGCATCAACGAGCAATGCAACGACCACACCGATGACCAGAGCCACGCGTCCGGTCCCACCCGCTCGCAAGAGAGCCGCCACGAGGGCAAGGCCCTGTACGAGCAGTGCAACACGAACCACGAGCAACAGGTTCAATCCCATGATCATCAAAACGCCGTCCGAGCCACCCCAAACACGACCCGCAGCCATGAGCAGCACTGCGGTGACGAGCGGCCAAAGCACGTGCGGACTAAGATCGGTACGATCCAGCTTTGGCACCGGCCGGATCACAGCATCTGCTCGCCTAGCGGACCAGACGAGCGCGTACAGTGTGGGAACCACGACAGCGAACCCGAGCATGACGTACACGGCTGGCGCGAACTGGATCATGGTCTTGGTCATCGCATCGACATCCATGCCGCTGAAAGCCCGGTTCCCAAGAACCACCGTGGCCTGGGAAGCAGCCTCATTCATATACTCTCGGATCGTGAGGCCGTTCAGGCGTGCAGTCATGTACTCCGCACCCGCCATTCCGACACCCAACACCACTCCGAGCCAAACTCCGACCTGATACACATCGGCGCGTCGCAGCCGCTGAGCGGCGCTGAGAATACCGAGGACCGCAAGGCCCACGGCAACCATGTCACCTGGACGCAACCATCCGCCCACTACAGTCGCCATGATCGCGACAAGCGCAGCGGCCATCGAGCGCTCACGGTACACGAGCCCGCCGAGCGAAGCTGCACACAGCGGGATCCCCACGAAGGGGAACACCGGTGTCAGCATCGCGCCGGCTATACACGCCACCGAAAGCAACACGACATCACGCATATCAGTCAGTTTGGTCAGCATGAGTCTACCTACGACCCCTGCCATCAACGCGTCCGCTGACTACGGGCACTGTGTACGGGACCAAAGCCATCTCGCGGGCGCGCTTGACTGCCATCGAGAGGCTGTGCTGATGCTGGGCGCAGGTCCCAGTGACGCGACGGGGCTTGATCTTGCCACGGTCGGTCATGAACTTGCGGAGCATCTGCACATCCTTGTAATCGATGTACTCTGCTTTGTCCTTGCAAAACGCACAGTACTTGCGGCGCGGCTTGCGTGCGTAATCCGACATCGCTTTCCTCCTTTCGTCTCATCCGAGACGTTCACGCGACCGGCGGGAGGAGACCGCCGGTCGTTCACGATAGAACTAGAACGGTATTTCGCTGTCATCCATGGGAGCTACCGAAGCAGCTGACTCCTTGAAGCTTGAACCGCCCGAAGAGGACGAGCCGCCGTCACGAGAGGACATGAACTCAATCTCGTCGACGACAACTTCGACCTTGGAGCGCTTCTCGCCCTGTGGGGTCTCCCACGAGCTCCACCTGAGCTTGCCCTCGATGGCTACCTTGGATCCCTTGGAAAGGAACCGCGAGACCGCCTCGGCGCGGGTACCGAACATCGTCACATCGATGTAGTTCGGCTTATCTTCCCACTCGCCGGTCTGCTGGTTCTTCGCGCGGTCGTTGACCGCAACGCCCATCTTGAGTACCGCCATACCGCCCGCTGTCGAGCGAAGCTCGGGGTCGCGAGTCAGGTTGCCGGTTATGGTCACTCGGTTGATGCTCAATTAAACCACCTTCTCATTCCGCTACGTCACTTGATGATCCGGACGTCACGCGGGTGTCAAGACACCGCTAGTCGCGGTCTTCGCGACGGACGACCATGAAACGTACGACCGGATCGGTGATGCGAAGCACGCGGTCAATCTCGGCGATCGCCGAGGCGGTGGCGTGAAAGTCGATAACGGCGTAATCGCCGTCAGTGAGCTTGTCGATCTCGAATGCGAGACGACGTTTGCCCCAGTCATCGACGTTGTCGACAACGCCACCATCAGCGGTGATGAGCCCCTGAGCCTTCTCGAGCGTGGACGCACGCATCTCGTCGTCGAGGGTAGGGTTGAGCATAAGCATAAGTTCATAAGCCTTCACTGGTTCACCTCCCTTGGGCTTTACGGCCCCGGGACAAGTGAAGGCTTCGCCCGGAGCAGGAAATGAAGCTTACGGAGTGTATCACCGCGCCACCGCGGTCGCAACATGATTGATTCGGCCTGAGACATCCGGGCCGCAGGAACGTCGTCGTCGCCACATGGGCCACATTGCGAGAGCTCCCACGGCCAATAGGCCGACAGCTTTGGCGGTCGCACCTTCGCGCCGAGACGTGAACGAAGCACGAGCCCACCTAGGGCCGTGAGCCGTACGGAACGCCTGGGGGCTGCTGTTCGCCACATGGAGGCGCGCGACTGCCGGATCACCGCTGGACTGCAGAGAGGTCGTCACGGCCTTGCGCGAAGTGGACTCAAGAGCCTCTGTCGAGGCGCTAAGGGCGATCTTCCCGACCGAAACGGGAACCGGTGCTTCTGCCTGAGTGAACACCTGAGACGCAATGGCGGGTGACACTCCCGAGGGGTCGGCGTGGACTTGCGCGTCCGTTACCGACTCATGCGTCGCCTCGACCCGAGGGAGCGCCTGCGTGACAGGCACCGCAGGCAGCTGGGGCTCCTCTTGTATTGGAAGCGTCACCAAAGTGGGCGCAGGCGGTGCACCCAGAAGGGCCGTGGGATCAAGGTACCGATCGCCGCGACGCGCGCTCACGTGAAGATGCGGCGTCGACGTCGATGGATCGCCCGACTCGGCAATCATGCCGACCAAACCTCCGGCGTCGACTCTCTCCCCCGCCAACACCTGAGCCTCGGACAGGGGTGACACCGTCACAAGTATTCCGTCATCGGTCGTGATGGTGAGGGCCAGAATGGTCCCCACGCTGCCGGGCACACGGCCCACGAAACTCACAATACCGGCTGCCGGAGCGAGCACGGCCGAGCCGGTCGCACCGGCAAGGTCCACCCCAAGATGCGACACACTGCGCCCGTCACGCGTGTACGTCTCCCCATATCCGAGTGTGACCGGCGCCGCCAATTCAAGCGGCCATGCGGCACGGACAGGAGCAACGCCAACTGACGTGCAGGCGACCATCAGTACGACACCCAAGCGCAAAACGCCCGGGGGCATAGCACGGTTGAATCTGAACATAGAGCACCACCCCTTCAAGTCGCGCCGAGGGGTGGCGCATCCATCTACGAACAGGTGTTCGCTCGACTACACCGAACTCCTCCTTTGGACGCGACGAACGGCTGTTCGGTCTGCCGAACGGTCGATGCACTTCTCCAAGCGCGAAACAGAAAAGAGCCGCCCTCAAGGCGACTCTGTGGTTCCTGTGGAGCGGGCGACGGGATTCGGACCCGCGACCTAAAGCTTGGGAAGCTTTCGCTCTACCAACTGAGCTACACCCGCGCGTCGCGAATTGTAATCCTAACCTGCCGAAAGCAGCAACTTCAGCGGCGGCGTGAAACGGGGCCCAGTGTCCGTGAGGCTTCGCCAGATCGGTGCATCGCATACAGCAGCGCAGCTATCAAACAAAGTACAACCGCCAACCAGATCTTCCATGGCTTGACCTCGTCGATCACATGCCGACCCTGCACGTCCACGACGAGCTCATCGGCATGGATGTCCATGTCGCCGCCGTGCTCGGCGCATGCGGCGTTGAAGACGCCCGTGATTGTCACGACGTCACCCTCATGCTTGTAGTCGCCGTAATGCATGATGCGGGTGGTGAGCCCGGCTGGTAGCCAGACCGCCATGCCGGAGTTGAAGCCGCCCAAAGGCGCGCCCTCCTCCACGTTCTTGGCGTAGTAGGCGTCGTCATTGATGTGGATCCAGGCGTCCTCGCCTCTGACCATCACCTCGCCGATCGCTTCGCCCGTGAACTCGACCTTCCGGCCGTCGTAGTTCTTGGGCTGTTCGACGAGTCCTGCGCTATCGGGAAAGTTCGGGCTCGGCGTCAGCGCCAAGGCTGGCCCCTCTGGGGAACTCAGCCCCACGATGAGCAGGAGCGCCACGAATCGCACTGCAATGCGTAGGCCCGACATCAGCGTCCCCTTGCCATCGAGAAGAGGTATCCGCCAAGCGCGAAGACGGACATGAACTCCAAACGACCAAGCCACATGCCGAAGATGTAGACCACTTTCAGAAACTCGGGCATAGCCGGCGAGGTCAGGCCGCAGGACAACCCGGTGTTAGACACGGCCGAAACCGCTTCGAACGCCGAGGAGCTCAGATCGTAGCCATAGGCCACGCCAATTAGCGCCGTTATCATGTAGGCGCTCAGATAGCACAACGTGATGGTCATGACGGTGCGGACCATCGCGTCATCGAGCATGATTTCGCGGATATGGTGATATCGGGAGCGAATGACTGCCGATTCCGGGGAGATCATCTTGCGGATGTCCTGCACAAACGCCTTGGTGATCACCCCGATGCGAATGCCTTTGATGCCGCCGGCGGTCGAGCACGCAGAGGCGCCAATGGCCATGACCACCGTGACCGCCAGCATGCCCATCGGTCCCCACTGCGTCACGAAGGCCCTAGAGTACATGGTCGAATAGCCCGTCGTCGTGTGCCCCGACGCGAGTTGATAGAACACCTTGCGAAACAGCGTCATCGCCGTCGGATAGACCCCGGCCTTAGCTAGGGCGAACGTCGCTACGAGGGTCATAAGCGTCAGTGTGATCACGAATGAGAGCACTTCGATGTTGCGTACGATCTCTTTGCGATTGCCGGTCCACATGGCCCAGTGCAACGCGAAGTTGAACGAGCCCGCGATGAATACCACGGCTGCGACGACCTCGTATGCCAGCGAGTGGAACCAGACCGTGTTGTAGCTCTGTGGCGCAAAACCGCCGGTACTCCAACCGCCCATGAATATCCAAAGGCCATGAAGGAGCGCACGGCTGGGCGCTTGACCCAGTGCAAGTCCGACACCCGACAGCGCTACCGTGCCCAGCACGAGCCACGTCAGTGAGATAAGCCAGATCGCCCGCGCGGTTTGAAGCACGTTGGGCAACAGGCGCTCGTCCTTGCCCTCACCTACATACACCTTGTATGCACCCGACGTGCCCTTGAACAGAAACGTGAGTGCGATCACGACGATGCCCTGGCCGCCGGCATACGTGAGCAGATGGCGCCACATGTTCAGGCCGTTGGCGATGTGGTCGAGGTCCTGCAAGAGATACAGTCCGGTCGTGGTATACCCACTCATGACGTCGAACATCGCGTCAAGGTAGCTACCTTCGTGTCCTGACAGATAAAGCGGCAGACAACCCAGAAGCGTCGCCCACACCCATGAGCCTGCGGCGACGACCAGCCCGTGGCTCCACGTGAGGTCCCGATCCGTCTTGCTTAAGATCTGGACCCCGAAGCCAAACACTAGGCACGCGGCGATACCGATCACGAAGTCGAGCGCGGTGTCCCACTCGTGATAGGCGATTGACGTCAGAAGTGGAATGGCCATCAAAAGGCCAACCCCGACGATGACCTTGCCGGTGTACTTGCCTACGACGAGGTGGTCGCCAGCGCGAGGCTTCACGATCACGGCTGTGCGCCTACCGAACCCACTGGGCGGCGACCGCCAGTATGTACACAAGCAGCATCCACCCGAGGATGAGCACCACTTCGGTCAGGATTCCCGCCGAGTACTTCCCCCAGTTCTTTCGAGCCGCAAAGCTCGGAAAGCCCACGTTACGCGCCACTGCTCATTCCCCTGTCAGGGCCTTCTTGAGCGCGCGCTCGCGCTCCACATTCGTGAACGCGATGACCACGTCTCCGGGCTGCAACTTGGTGTCTCCGTGGACGGTGACGATATCGTCGCCCCGCACCAACGCCACAAGTATGCAGTCCGAGGGTAGATTGAGCGACGCGACCTCCTTGCCGCACACCACGCACCGATCCGTTGGCAACTCGATCTCAACGATCGCCATGTTGCCCTTACGAAGTGCGATAAGAGTGCGGATATCCCCGACGGTCGCCTCCTCCTCGATCATGCGAGAGATGATCGTGGTCGAGGATATGGCCTCTATGCCGAGGAGATTGAAGATGCGTTCGTTCTTGGGGTTGTTCACGCGCGCGATGGCGCGAGGAACGCCGAAGGCGACCTTGGACAGTTGGCAGGCGACGAGGTTGTCGTCATCGTCACCGGTCGAAGACACGAACACGTCGGCACGCGAAACGCCTGCGTCCTCGAGATAGGCGGCGTCACACCCGTCGCCATGGATGATGAGGGCGCTTTGAGGCAGCTCGCTTCCCAGCTTGTAAACGATCGCCTCGCGCTTCTCGATGATGGCGACGTCATGACCCGAATCGATCATCGTTCGCCCCAGATACGAAGCGACCTTACCGCCACCGTTGATGACGATATACACGGCTCACTCCTCCATGAAGCGCTCGAGCTTCGGGAACGTCTCGTCCTTGACCGCGGCGACGATGACATCGCCCGCATGCAGCACCGTGCCCGGTTCCGGCACGAACATCGACTCGCCCCGGGCGACCACGGCTATGCGAAAGCGACGATCTATCTCGATATCGTCCACGGTCTTGCCTTCGACAGCAGCGCTCGCCTTGAACTGAACGACCTCTACATCGCCGACGCTTGCCAGGTGATGGCCGTGTCCGGCCATGATCTTATCCAAAAGGGTCTCGGCCACAAGCGTTGTGCCGCAGACATAGTCCAAGCCGAGCTGCTGATAGGTGCGCTCGCGGACCGGGTTGTACAAGCGGGCCACAGCGTGGGGCACGTTGAATATCTTGCGCGCCACTTCTGCGGCC